>CAZRMA010000347.1:0-4510 GCA_964600655.1 uncultured Ignavibacteriaceae bacterium | reverse complement strand
TGTTTCCAAATATACTATTACTTAATGAATTTTTTAAGGTCTTTCTCCTATTGCCGAAAGATGCCTTAACTATTTTAATAAAAATATTATCATCAACAGTATCAGGAAATTTTCGATTGAAAAAAATATGGACTATTGATGAATATACTTTGGGCTTTGGATAAAAAACATTGGGCGAAACTTTGAAGCATAATTTTACATCGGCAAAATAATAAAGAAGCACGGATAAAATACCATAATCTTTTGTGCCTTTTTTTGCAGTCATTCTTTTGGCAACTTCATATTGAACCATTAAAACCGAGTCGTTAACTAAATTAATATTTTCTATCATCGAAAAAATTATAGGAGATGTAAGATTGTAAGGAATATTTCCAACTATTCGCAGCTTATTTTTATTTAAGGTAAATTCATTCAAATCAACTTTAAGGAAATCCTGGTGAATAATATTTAATGATGGAAATCTAACTTTTAAATTTTCAATTACGCGGGAATCTATTTCAATTGCGGTTAAGTTTTTTACTTTAGAAATTAATTTCTCCGTTAATGAACCGGTGCCAGGCCCAATTTCGATTATGTTATCATCTTCCTCCGGAGTGATTTCTTCAATTATTTTATCAAGAATGTTCTTATCGAAAAGATAATTTTGTCCGAATTTTTTTAACGGTTTTACTTTTTCCATTGGTCAAAGTTAGATAATCTGTTTTTGATATACAATCTTACAAAGATCAGGAAAATTTTAAATTTAAAATGTGATGATTAATATTTGGCATTAAAAAAATATATTCATAATTTTTTGCTCAATAAAAATTCTAACATAGATATTAACATTTTCACCACTTTATAAAACCAAGTGAAACCTATACAGGAGGGATTTCTGGAGAAGAAATATATTATTAGTATTGATATGGGCGGAACAAAAATTTTATCATCGCTCATTAATTCCGAAAGCGGAATAATTCAAAGTGTAAAGAAACCTACCAAATCTAATTCAACTACTAAAGCATATATTAAAACATTATCTGAAATAATTAATGAAACCATAGAAGTTTCGAATGTAAATCCAGGTAATATTAAGGCTGTAGCTTTAGGAATTCCCGGTTCTGTCGATCCTTACAAAGGCAGAATTGGATTAGCTCCAAATCTTGGAATTAGAAATTTTTCTATTAAAGAAAAACTACAAGCTGTAACTCCTTATCCTGTGTTGGTTGAAAATGATGTGAATGTTGCTGCTCTTGGAATTCAAAAATTTGAGTTAACAAATAAATCCAAAGATGTGCTGGTTGTATTTATTGGAACCGGAATTGGAGGGGCATTAATCTTTGATGGTAAGATTTATCGTGGGATGAATTATGTCGCTGGCGAAATAGGGCATATGCATATTGTTGATAATGGCCCGGTCTGCGGCTGTGGCAGGAAAGGCTGCTTTGAAGCTGTTGCAAGCAGGACGGCGATTGAAAAGAAAATAAGAGCAGATATTAAAGCGGGGAAGAAAAGTGTAATTACAAAAGTGATTAAACGAAGTGAAAAAATTAAAAGCAAAGCTTTGGCTAATGCAGTTAAAAAGAATGATAAAATAATTGGCAAACATATTTCCGATGCATGTTCAACGGTGGGAACCGTGCTGGCAAGCGTCAACAACTTATTAAATTTTGATACCATTGTTTTAGGCGGTGGGTTAATTGAAGCATTAAATCATTACATGATACCGAAGATAAAAGAATCCTTTAATGAAACTGTCCTTAAAGATTCAGCTAAAGGAATAAAAATTATCTCCACCAAGCTTGGGGATGATGCCGCTTTATTTGGAGGTATTGCTCTTGCGGAAGAATTTCTAGGGATAAAAGTTTAATTAAATTGTTTTTCAATGTTTGTGAGTTCTTCAGATAATTTTTGCCATTTTTCAATTGCAGCTTCAAGCTCAATTTTAGTTTGATTGAAATTTGAAGTTGTTTCTTTTAATGCTTGAGGATCACTGTAAACTTTTTCGTCGGCTAAATTTTCTTCAAGTTCTTTTTCTTTTTTCTCAAGTGTATCGATTTTCTCTTCAAGCTGATTTATCTGTTTTATGATATCCTTTGTAGCCAAATATTTTTTTTGCCTTTGTTCAGCTTCGATTCTTTTTTGATCCTTTCTTGAAACCGAATCGTCAGCAACTTGTTTTTTAATTGATCCTGCTTTTTCGCTTTCTATTATTTGCTTTCGCTTATAAAGATAATCATCAATGCCGCCCAAAAATATTTTGAATGAATTTTTTCTTATTTCAACAACTTTATTAACAATCGGCGTTAAAAAATCCACATCGTGTGAAACTAAAATTAATGAGCCTTTGAAATCAGCCAGAGCTTTTTGCAGAATATTTTTTGAAGAGATATCAAGATGGTTTGTAGGTTCATCCAGTACAATCAAATTCGACTTAGTTAAAAGAATTCTTGCCAAAGCAACCCGGCTTTTTTCACCGCCGGAAAGTACGCCTACTTTTTTGAAAACATCATCTCCTGTAAAAAGGAAAGAACCTAAAATAGACCTTAGCTGCCCTATAGTTTTATCTTCTGCAATTCCATCTACACTTTCAATTATATCCAGGTTTGGATTAAGATTATCGGCAACATCCTGCGCATAATAAGAAATTATGGTATTATGCCCAACAATTCTTTCCCCTTTATTAATATCAATTATGCCGGCAATAATTTTAGACAAAGTTGATTTACCTGAGCCATTTGGGCCAACGAAAGCAATCTTATCTCCGCGTTCAATTTGAAAATCTAAATCCACAAAAACTTTTTTGTCGTCATAAAACTTTGAGACAGATTTCAATTCGATATTGATCTTACCGCTTTTAGGAGGTTCCGGAAATCTTAATTCAATTTCAGAATTACTTTCGGGGAGTTGAACAAGCTCAATTTTTTCAAGCTGTTTTATTCTGCTTTGTACTTGTTTGGCTTTAGTTGCTTTGTATCTGAATCTTTCAACGAATTTTTCGGTTTCTTTAATTTTCTTTTGCTGCTGGATAAAAAGATTTTCAACTTGTGCATCTCTTTCTTCCTTATACTTTAAAAATGCGTCGTAGTTGCCATTAAATGAATTAAACTTTGTTAAATAAATTTCTAAAGTTTTTGTGGTAACTTCGTTTACAAAATGTTTGTCATGCGAGACAATTAAAAGTGAGCCGCGATAATTTTTTAAGAAACTGATAAGCCATTCCAATGAATCAAAGTCAAGATGGTTGGTGGGCTCATCTAAAAGTAAAATATCATTTTGTGAAATTAAAATTTTAGCAAGTGCTATTCGCATTTGCCAGCCGCCGGAAAACTGGTTTGTTAATCTTTCAAAATCATTTTCTTCAAAGCCAAGTCCGGTTAGAATTTTTTCTATATTTGCTTCAATGCTGTATGAACCAAGCTCTTCCAAACGATGATGAACTTCACCTAATTGATTAACTAGATCATCTCTAACTTCAGCAACAATTGGTTGACTTGAGAGTTTATCTATCAGCTCTTTTTCTTTTTGCTGAAGGAAAGTTATACCACTTAATGCCGACTTTGCTTCTTCAAATAAAGTCTTATCTAAGTGAGTTACATTTTCTTGCGGCAAGTAACCGATGCTTACATTCTTTTGCATCAGCACTTTTCCACTTTCAGGTTGAAGAGTACCATTGATAATTTTTAGAAGGGAAGATTTACCTGTTCCATTAGCTCCTACTAATGAAATCTTATCACCTGCATTTATTCTGAAGCTGACATCTCTAAATAAATATCTTCCGCTGAACTGAAGAGAAATGTTAGAAAGGTCTATCATTAAAACTTAATACTTTATTCATGAAGTATGGCAACCTTGCTGGTTGTAACATTGTTCCCGTCTTTATCATAAGCAACAACCAGATAAATTCCGCTGCTTACAAGATTCCCATTTAAATCTCGTCCATCCCAGGTTGCAATTCTTCCACCCGGAGAAGAAAATTCTGCAACCAATTTACCGTTGATGGTTAAGATCTTTAAATCAGAATCACGAATCAATCCATCAATTGTTAAATATTTACCATCATTTTTTAAGATGAACGGATTAGGATAAACTAATAATTTATCAAAAGATTCCTTTGGCATTACTGATGTTGTAACGAAAGAAGTCAAGCCTTCATCTGTTCCTACGTAAACAGTCCCGGTATTTGGGTCAATAGCAATACTTTTAATAATATCAGAAAGCAGAGGACTATTTTTAGTTGTGTAGGCATCAATCAATGCGGTCCCATCAGAAGTGACATGAAGAAGCCCTTCATTTGTTCCAATCCATTTTTGATTTAAAGGATCAACAGCCATACAATTAATTGATTGCTGCCTTAAAGTAAAAATGGAAGATATACTTAATTGAGGTTTGTTTCCTGATGTGATGGTGTAAGTTTGAGTAATTACATTAACACCTAAACTTGTACCTACCCATACATCACCTCTTCTATCCACAATTAAAGATGTTATGTTGTTTGTATTGAGTCCGTCATTTGAAGTTAAATATCCGG
>CAZRMA010000346.1:0-4515 GCA_964600655.1 uncultured Ignavibacteriaceae bacterium | reverse complement strand
TGACTTAGTGGAAATCTATTTGAATATGTTCCATCGTCAGCGGTAAAATCACCATGGGCAGAAGTATTTCCGTCATCATACAAAGTAACTGCCGATGAATTTAGTTTTTTTGATTCTGAAGAATAAATATTGCAATAAACTCCAGATACATTCTCAAAAGATTTAATCCGTAAAAACAAAGTTACAGATGAATCGCTAGGAAAATAGGCGAAATCTTTAAATGATGAAACACCTGTTACCTGGTAATTTGAAAATTGATTGTCTACAACAGAGTTAAAATCTTTTTCGCATCCCCCGATTAAGATGATGGGAATTAGAAGAAATAATATTTTTTTCATGAATTAAATATTGCTTTATAAATAAAACTCAACAAGGTAAAAAAATATCCATAATTATTAGGAATTATATCAGCTTACAGATAATGGAATCGGCGAAAATGAAATTATAAAGATGAAAAAACTGACGTACCCCAAAATTTTTCGTTTGGAATCTAATTCTGAGTAATCGGGAATTGCCGGATGCTTCAGCTTGATGAAAAAAAATAAAATCAGCGACCAAAACAACCATCCAGACCAGCCTATGCCTAAATTAAGCTCCATAATCACATCAACTAATCCTATGATTCCAAAAATAAATAAAACACTGAAACTAATTACTGCAATTTTATAATGCGTTTCTCCACCAAATATTGTGTAACTGATATGCCCGCCATCTAATTGTCCAATTGGAATCATATTCATGGCGGTGATAAGCATTCCAAACCAACCTACACATAGAAAGGGATAATGATAAATTTCAGTCATAGGTGGAAAAAATTGGTGGGGATTTACAAAAACTAATTTAAAAAATGAAAACAAAAGAGTGTTGCCAAATTGAAGCCCCAAAGCATTACTACCATAATCAGCATTGAAATAATCGGGATGTATCGATAAGATGTATTCAACCCCAGGAATATGAGTAAACCCATAAATAAGCACGATTAAGCAAGCAATAAATCCTGCAAGCGGACCAGCAATACCAATATCAAACATGGCTTTCTTTGTGTAAATAGGCGAGCGAGTTCTAATAACTGCGCCCATTGTTCCAAAATTTATAAATTCCGGGATTGGTGGAAATGGAATATAATACGGTAAAGTTGCATCAACTTTATGATATCGAGCGGCAAAATAATGCCCGAACTCGTGACAAGTAATAATAAAAAGTATTGAGATTGAATACGGAAGGCCTTTTACTAAAAATCCAAGTTCAAATGGAATCTCCATCCCCTGGAGCCACTGTGCCCCGGCAATAGTTGTGGTAATAAATGTTAGAATAAAAAGTCCTATGTGAAGTAGATAATTATTTTTCCCTTGGACTTTTTTATGCTCAAAAGAATCCATGTAATATTGTTCATCTAAATTTTCTTCAGGCATTATAATTCCAAATTAAATCCAAGAGTTGAATAATGTTCATTCAGATCAAAATATTCACCATGAATGCTTTTGCCCGAATAATATGAATACAAAACACTAAATCCTTTTTTATCATATTTTCCAAATTTTACACCGATGCTAATAATATTACTACCTTGATATCTTCCGATTTTTTGCAGTTTAAAATCGTAAGCGGCAAATGGTGACAAAGAATTCTTAAATAATTTAGGTAAGAAATAATCAAAACCTAATTGATAAATCCCTTTACCAATATATTCCGGCTTTACATGAAAAATATAAGTCAGTCCGGCATAAACTCTAAAAGTATTTATCTTATAATAAGGAAAAAGTTCAATAAACTCCCGGCTATATACCCAGGGGGTTTTTCCATTGCGCCATATATTTTTGGCGTAATCATATTGGCCATCTACAAAGTGTGCGCTAATATGACTCAACCTAAATCTTGCTCCATATTCACAATTTTCATTTGCAACTTTATAACCGGCATTCACACCAAAAAGATAATCAATTGCTTCAACAGGAAAATGAAATTCGGATTCGCCTCTTAATTTAGTGAAAGTAAATAAATCACCGCCGAAGGAAAGAACTTTATTATCGAATGTGTAATGATAAAAATCTGAAGAAGTTCCAATATCAAGTTCAATATTCCTTTCGCCTAACAGATATCCAAATCCAGCTTTGGGTTCCAAATGATTCGCAGTGAAAGGCTGAATATTTAGTTCATCCGGAAACCACTCTTTGTTTGTTTGAGAAAAAATTGATGTAGTAAATATTAATATAAAAAGTATTATTTGATTTTTTTTCATTTTAACGATTCAGTATATGAGAAGATTTTTTGATCTTTTGTTTAATAAGTTTTTGATAGCTGTACTTAAATTTTGAAGGAAGACTTAAAATTGAATACATATTTGTCGGGAAAGCAAATGATGGTTCAAAATAACAATTTACTGTACAGCCTTTACAGAAGTCAAATCTGCCTTCCATCTTTTTGTAATATTTAATTTTTTCTGATTCTCTTATTTCTTTTATAGGTTTGTCAATTTTTATTACTTCATTTCCAAAATGATAACATGGCAAAATGATTTCGTTGTTTGGAGAAATAACTACAACTCTACTCACAGCTTTACAGCTTGGATCTTCAATATTATTGCCACCATTTCGCCGCAATTTTATGAATGCATTATTTAAATATATATCTGTCTTGCCCTCGACATACTTTTCAATAAAATCCAAAGCTTCGTTACTTAATCCCGGATTTCCAAAATAAGAGAACACCGGGTTTACCATCAAAACTAGATCATGTTTAGCTGCTATTTCATGCATCCGCGACAATTTTTTGTAAGTCTCATTCGTAACTGTAAAAAGTATATCGGGAAATTCGCCCAAAGATTTTGCTATTTCTATACTTTTTAAAACACTGTCGTAGCAATTTACTTTTCTTATCTTATTATGTTCTTCTTCATCCGGAGAATCCAAAGAGAAATGCAATAGATTTATATTCCCGGCTAATCTTTCTGCAAATTTTGGATACAGCAAACCGTTTGTGGTGATGCTAGTCTGCATCTTAAGACTTTTTGCATAAGCCGCCATCAAATGTATTTCTTTGTGAAGAAGAGGTTCTCCGCCTGTAAGATCAATAAATTTGACTCCCAGGCCAGCAAGCTGTTTTACGTTTGATTTGAAATCTTCAAGCTTTGCATACGGAGTATCTTTGAAGTTTTCATGAATTCCAAAATGACAAAACTCGCAGTAAGCGTTGCACCTGTATGTTAAATAATAATTGCAAAGAAGCAGCATTAAAGTTTCCTTCCCTTCCATACAACTTTTCGATCTAATAAAAGCATGAATGGAGTGGCAATAACATACAGCGTATAATAAATCTGGTAGGATAAAAAATATTTTAAATTTTTCTTTATCCCCAAACTATTATGAACATTATACAATACAAAAAAGTCGGTGACAACTTTAAAGAAAACCAAATAAAGCCAGGTACTCGAAAAAAAGAAAGGAGTAAGCACAACACAAAGATTAGTTAAAAACCCCCAGGTCATAATTAAATAACCACTGATAGGAACTCCTAATCCGCCAACAGACCAGCGTTTCTTTTGACGATAAAGGCTCCTAATGTTTTTGCATGGAATCGAAGTTATTAAAGATTGATTATCTAAAGGAAATATGATTTTATATTTTTTTAACTTATATATAGCATTAAGCAGACTAAAATCTTCGGTTACACTAAACGGTAAATTTTCATAACCGCCAATTTCATCATAAGCTTTTTTTCGGTAAGACATATTATTTCCAATACAGCTTATCGGCACACCGATGTTTATTGTGCCTGATGCAACATAAAGTAAATAAATAAAATCTATGCTTTGCATTCCACTGAAATTATCAAAGGCAAGCTGTGTGGTAAATCCATTCACAATTGCTACATCCTTCTGATAATAAGAAGCAATTGTGTAAACCCATTTGGGATGAACTTCGCAATCAGCATCGGTAGTTAAAATGATTTCCCCATTTGCCTTATTAATTGCATTTGCCAGTGCATTCATCTTTCCGATTAATTTTCCAATTTCTTTCTCGGTAACTATTTTTTTGAATTTATTTTTACCTTCAATAAAGTCATCTATAATTTTTCCAGTGTCATCTGTTGATTTATCATCGACAATGATAATTTCAAGCCTTCCTTCCGGATAAATTAATTTATCTAAAGAATTTAAGCACCTTTTAATATTGTCTTGTTCATTTCGTGCGGCAACTATCACTGTTGCAGTCGGGAATTCTTCTTCTTTAATTTTCGGGAATTTCCTGCTGACTCCAATTAAAAAAAGTACTGATTGAAGAAAGTAGCCGCTTAAAACAACAATAAAAATTATTTCAAACATTCTGCAGGCTCTCCAATCTGAAATCCTTTTCTGCCAGCTTCATCGAGAATGACTTTAATTGAATCAATTATGATATCTTTTGATTTGATGCTGTCGTGCAAAACAACTATTGAATTTTGTTTTAGAAATTTTTGAACTGCAAATTTAACAAGTTTTAAATCATTTTTATAATCGTATGTGAGCAAAGACCACAT
>CAZRMA010000345.1:0-4524 GCA_964600655.1 uncultured Ignavibacteriaceae bacterium | reverse complement strand
GTGACGGAAAAATAGTTGTCGCAGGAAATATAGGTAATTCTAACTATTACGAGGCACTAACCTTAATTCGTTATAACAATACACCTCCTCTTCCGGTAGAGTTAATTTCATTCAATGCTTCAGTTCACAATAGTAAAGTAAAACTAAATTGGACAACTGCTACAGAGGTTAATAATCTTGGGTATGAAATTCAAAGAAGTCAAAATTCAAAAATCAAAAGTCAAAACTGGGAAAAGATAGGCTATGTAAACGGACATGGAAATTCTACAACAACAATTTCCTATGAGTTTACAGATACTGATTTAAAAGTTGGTAGCTACTCGTATCGGTTAAAGCAAATCGATTTAGATGGTTCATTTACTTTTTCAAATACAGTTGAAGTAAATTTAAATGTACCAATTAAATTTTCACTTGCTCAAAATTATCCTAATCCATTTAATCCATCCACAAAAATAAAATACTCTATTCCTAAAGTAGGGAACGCAAATTTGCGTTCCCTACAAACATCATTGAAAGTGTATGACATCCTCGGTAGAGAAGTCACAACACTTGTAAATGAAAATCAACAGCCTGGAAATTATGAAGTGGAATTCAATGCTTCAATTCATTCAAGCGGGGTTTACCTATATAAATTAACAGCAGGCTCATTTACAGCGACAAAGAAAATGATTCTACTTCGCTAATTCCTCAGCATAAATAAATGAACTTTGCTGAAGACAGTCTCTCATGAATAGAAAGGTTATCAAAATGAAAAAAAGAAAAATATTTTCAATCTTTTGTTTATTCTTCATAATAACTGTAAAACAACTTTTTCCACAAGCTGGACAATTAGATACAACTTTTGGGCAAAAGGGAGCGGTAATTAATGAAATTAATTTTATAAAACAGGGCAGTTATCCAGGTGCAATGGCAATACAAAATGATGGGAGAATAGTAGTCGCTGGTCTTTTGGCTAATAAAAGTAAATTTAATTTTGTTGTAGCACGATATAATATGAATGGAAATTTGGACAATACATTCGGAATAAACGGGAAAGTCATTCTGCCAATAGGAAATTCTGGCAGTGGAGCTTATTCTGTTGCCATACAAAACGATGATAAAATTGTGGCAAGTGGTTATTCTTATACCGGAGATTACAGTTACTTTACAACAGTCCGTTTTAATCCAGATGGAAACTTGGATCAATCATTTGGAACAAATGGAATTGTGATAACCGCAGTTACTAATTTTTCTAGTTTTATCAGATCAGTGATAATACAAAATGATGGGAAAATTTTAGTGGGTGGTGGATCAGCAAATGATATGTTTGGAAACGATAGAGATTTTGCATTAGTTAGGTATAATTCTGATGGGAGCTTAGATAATTCATTCGGTTCAAATGGCAAAATAACAATCCCAATTTCGAGTAAAACTGATTATATTACATCATTAGGGATACAAATTGATGGTAGAATAATTGCCGTTGGCGAATCTTATTTAAATGACTTAGATTTTGCCGTTGTACGTTATAATTCTAACGGTAGTTTGGATAATTCATTCGGAGTGAACGGCAAAATAACCACCCAAATGGGAGAAACAGATATACCCAGAACATTATCCGTACAAACTGATGGTAAAATAGTTATAGGAGGATATTCCGGTAGCGGAGGCAAGTACGATTTTGCGATAGTTCGTTATAACAGTGATGGTAGTTTAGATAATACATTCGGAACATCAGGAAAAGTAATAACTCCATTTGGTGATTCTGGAAATACAGTTTACTCGATTAAATTACTAAATAATGGTGGCATTGAAGCAATTGGCTACTCTAGTGCAGATTTTAAATGTAATCTTACAGTAGTTCATTATCATTCAGATGGAAGCTTAGATAGCGCATTCGGTACAAGCGGAATAATGAACATAGCAACAGAATACACTTCTGAGATACAGCCACCTGTGGAATATTCGGTTGTAAAACAAGATGATGGAAAGTTAGTAACCTTTGGTAAAACCTACGATGGGATTAATTATAATTTTACTTTAAATCGTTTCAATACAAATGGAAATTTAGATAAAACCTTTGGTGTAAGTGGTAGTACTTTAACTAAATTCGGAGTTTCAAAATATTATCTAAGTTCTGTAGTAATTCAAAGTAATCAAGCTGATGAAAAAATAGTAACCGCTGGACATAGTTGGAATGGAAATAACTTTGATTTTGCTTTAAGCCGTTATAATTCTAATGGAAGCATAGATAATACCTTTGGAATAAACGGCAATATAACTACTTCAATTGGTGACTCTGATGCTTTTGCTAATTCTGCAGCAGTACAAAGTGACGGGAAAATCGTTGTTACAGGCTCTTCTATAGATGGAATTAAAAAAGTATTTACAACTGTGCGTTATAATATAGATGGGAGTTTAGATAATACATTCGGAACCGGTGGAAAAGTTATTACACCATTCAGTTCTGAAGACTCGTACGCTAATTCAGTAATCGTACAAAAGGATGGAAAAATTTTGGCGGCTGGACTATCACCTACTAGTTTTGGCCTTAATACATCTACTCACAGTTTTACAATAGTTCGTTATAATGCTGATGGATCGATGGATGCTGATTTCGGAACAAACGGAATAGTCATAAAACGATTTGGCGCATCACTTTCCGAAATCACATCATTAGGAATTCAGGAAGATGATAAGATTATTGCTGCAGGTTTTTCATCCGGTTTAGGTGGAGGAAAGGCATTTGTCATGACTCGATTTAACCCGGATGGAAAAATAGACACCACATTTTCACATATCGGCATAGTTACAACAAGCGTTGGAAAAGTAGAAGGCCTGAACTTCGTTTCTTCAATATCAGCAATAAATTCCGTATCAACCCAGAATGATGGAAAAATAATAGCCTGCGGATACTGTAGCAATGGTGAAAGTGGAGTAGATATCGCAAAGGACTTTGCACTGGTTCGTTATAACACAGACGGAAGCTTAGATAGTACATTTGGTGATAGTGGAATAGTAATGACATCATTAGGTGATCTGGATGATGTTGCTTATTCGTTAACTATACAAGATGACGGAAAAATTATAGCTGGTGGTTTTACAGATTCGGGTATAGATGAAGACTACGCAATAGTAAGATATACTATTGATGGGAGCCTCGATTCTACATTTGGAATTAATGGAATTGCAATTAATAATTTCGGGGCAGCTGGAAATGTTATAAAATCTATTTTGCTTCAGAATGATGGAAATATAATTGCAGCAGGTTATTCGGCAAATAGTGACAGTTCAAATGTAGTAAGTGTAGTAGCCCGTTATTTGGGAAATAACCAAACAACAAGTTTTGCTGAAAATAGGATTAAGGAAATACCGTCTTCATTTAATCTTTTTCAGAACTATCCTAATCCATTTAATCCAAATACAAAAATTAGATATACAATTCCAAGTGTAGGAACTTCATTAATGAAGTTCGTACAATTAAAGATTTATGACATACTCGGCAGAGAAGTCACAACTCTTGTAAATGAAAATCAGCAGCCTGGAAATTACGAGGTTACATTTAATACAACCAATCTATCAAGCGGTGTTTATCTGTATAAATTAACTGCAGGTTCATTTTCAGCGACAAAAAAAATGATTCTGCTTAAATAAAAACTAAAATACGTTATTAGTTTTCACACAAACCCAATTTCTTTAAGAAATTGGGTTTGTAAAATGTAGAGACGCCTCGGTGAGGCGTCTGAAAAGTTAACCTACTATAAAATGTACTTATATAAAATTAGTATTTCTATTAGAGATGCTCCACCGGAGCGTCTCTACAATTATATTTTATCAAAGACTGCAATGATTATTCCCTCCTAACCTTAAATGCAGCTATCAAATAAATATCCTAAATAAACCAGCTATTAAGGATTAAAACCGCTCAAAAAATAAAGATATAGTTTTAAACTAATTATCTATAAATTTCACCAATTACAAAATTATGTATTGTCTTATTGCAATCTCAGTATTAGAGGTTTTGTCAGACTGAGCGTGTCGAAGTCTGACATTATTTGTTAAATTCACATTTCACAAGCTCAATGTGACATTGACTATTATTTTAAATCAGATAAATAATTTGAGTTAAAATAATTTCCGCACTAATTCGTCTTACTCAATAGAAACAAAAATTTTTGTGAATGACTGAAAACGCAAAGCAGATCGAATTAACGTATAACAAAGAACGAGGCAAGCTTTTAGGCTTCATCAGGAAAAATGTGCCTACTCAAGAAGATGCCGAAGATATCTTGCAGGAAGTTATGTATCAATTGGTAAGCGGCTACGAAGATATTCAATTCATTGAAAGAATTTCTGCCTGGCTGATTCGCATTGCAAAAAATAAAATTATTGACCTTTACAGGAAGAAAAAAACGGAACCTCTTCCCGATACAAAAATTGTTAATAACAAAGATGAAGAGGACGAAGTTTTAAACTTGAGTGATATTCTTCCGGACTTTAGTGAAATGCCGGATGAAATTTATTGGCAGAGTGTTATCAATGAAG
>CAZRMA010000344.1:0-4530 GCA_964600655.1 uncultured Ignavibacteriaceae bacterium | reverse complement strand
TTAAATATGCTTCAGCTTTATGGAAGAATTGAAAATTTATTTGACACTCAGTATGAAGAAATATTTGGTTTCGGGACCGCAGGGTTATCAGGTTACTTAGGATTTAAATTAAACTTGTGACAAATGATTTTGATACAGATAAATTTTATTTATATTTTGCTCAATCAAATGGAAATTAAACTTTTTTAAAAATATTAGGAGATTATTATGAACTCAAAATTAATTTCGCCTCGATTTTTAACTTTAGCTGGAATGATTTTAGTCGCAGCAATCATTCGACTTCTTCCCCACTGGCCGAACTTCACTCCCATAGGTGCAATGGCATTGTTTGGCGGCGCATATTTTTCAAAAAAATATTTAGCATTTGTAGTTCCTTTCCTGGCAATGTTTTTAACTGATCTTGTACTTGGTTTTCATGCCACAATGTGGGCAGTTTATTTAAGTTTCGGTTTAATTGTCGTTATAGGAATGTTAATGATCAACAAAGTTAAATTATCAAATGTATTTTTAGCTTCTGTTACTGCTTCTGTTTTGTTTTTTGTTGTTACAAATTTTGCTATGTGGACAGTAGGCGGAATTTATTCACCCGATTTAAAAGGTTTGCTTGCATGTTATGCAGCTGCAATTCCATTCTTCCATTATACATTACTTGGTGATTTATTTTTTGCTGGAATAATGTTCGGTGCATTTGAAATTGCTAAATCCAAACTCCCTGTTCTTGCCAAAGTTAAAGCATAAATTATAAGGCGATTTTTTAATCGCCTTTTTATTAATATGGATCTAAAAACCGAAATACCGGTTCTAATCGATTTTGACGGCGTAATCAGAATCGGTAAAAACCCCGCTAAAGATTTGGGGAAGTTTATTGAGTTCATCTATTCCTCAAACATTCAAGCAATAATTGTAAGCAATTCAACTCTAAAATCTTCTGAGAGCATAAAAGATTTTTTTACTCAAAATAATTTTGAGATTAATATTCCCATAATTACGGCTGTTGATGCAACTTTAAATTATGTTAAAAACAACTATAAAAAAGTTTCAGTGTTTTGTAATGAAGAAGTAAAACAACTTTTTTCAGAATATATAGATAATACAAATCCTGAAGCAGTTGTTGTGGGAGACTTAGGAAATAATTGGTCTTCACAAATTATGAATGATATATTCAAAAAAGTTCATACAGGTATTGATTTTATAGCCATGCAGAAAAATAAATTTTGGAAACCGAATGGTGAAGACTTAGCGCTTGATGCAGGTTCTTACATAGCAGCGATTGAATATGCAACAGGGAAAGAAGCAAAATTGATTGGAAAGCCTTCACCGATTTATTTCCAATCTGCTATTGAAAATTTAGGATTTAAAGAAAAATTTCCTTTTATAATGATTGGGGATGATCTGGAATCCGATATTTATGCTGCACAAAATATCGGAGGAATAGGGATATTAGTTTATACTGGAAAAACTAAATATCCTTTAGACAAAAGAAGTATCTTTAAACCGGACTATGAAGCACAGAATCTTACAGAAGTGATAAACCTATTAAAGGGGAATATTTAAAAAGTCCGGTGAAGTTTATTCTTTTCTCCCCTTTTAAAAGCCAGCATAATAATTTTTTTAAGCGCAGTAACATAAGAATATCCTGCAGCTTCAGCCGACCGCATGAATCCGGCTCCCTCAGTTAAATCAGGGTTTGGGTTCACTTCCAATACATAAAGCTTATTATCTTTTGACAAACGCATATCAACTCTTGCGTAGTCTCTACATCCCATCGCTTTGAATGCTGTAACTGCAATTTCTTTTGCTTTATTTTCTATTTCGATCGGAAGTTCCGCTGGACAAATTGGAATTGTTTTATGATAAGCTTCATGATCGGGATCCCATTTAGCCTGATAGCTTACAATATTATGCAGATGATCCGGCATTTCTGAAAAATCAATTTCACTTATCGGAAGCGCTTTAGGTTTTTTATCCCCCATTACGGCAACATTTAATTCTCTGCCTTCAATAAACTCTTCAACCAAAGCCGGCTGGACAAAATGATGAAGTACATAATTAATTCTGTTTTTAAGCTGATTGTTATTTAAAACGATTGATTCGTTTTCAATTCCAACGCTTGCGTCTTCAAAAGCAGGTTTAACCATTAATGGAAACCTTAGATCATGCTTGTATCTAGTAAGCGCTTTTTTAAAGACCATAAAATTGGGGGTACTTACTCCTAAAATTTTCAGCAATCTTTTAGCCAAAACTTTACTTTGGCTGTTTGCAAGCGACATTGCCGGAGCCCCGGTGTATGGAATATGAAGCAATTCCAAAAGTCCGACAATATTCATTTCCAATCTTGAATTATCTTTATAAATTTCAATAAAATTAAACACGACATCTGGTTTGTTTTTTTTAAAATCGTCAATTAAAACTTGAATATCGTCTATTATATTAAGGGGGTAAGCATTTATCCCAACTTTTGCCAGCCTTTTGGCCAAAAGTTCATATTCTTCGACTGGTGTTAGATTTTCAACTTCAAAATACGGAACAAAATTAAGTTCGTTTTTATCTACTTCTTCAGTTTTTACATACAATTCTGGATGGGCTTCATTAAATACTACTGCAACTTTTAATTTTTCTTTCATAGTTTTGTAAAAATAAATAAATTAGACTGTTTAGCCAAAATTTGTATAATGAATAATTCATCCACATTAACTAAATTGAAAATAAAAAAAATAAATTTATGAGCTTTTATCCTCAGCCCTATAAATACCAATGCGGTCCGTTCGCACTAAAATATGCTCTAGTGATGTTGGGAAGATTTGAAAATGAAAGAGAAATAGGTAAAAGAGCAGGCAGCACATGGTGGTATGGAACAGATGAAATTGGTTTAGCTAAAGCAGCAAAAAGTTTTAATTGTAAAATGAAATATTTCAGGCGAGAAACTCCTGAAGAAGCTATAAAAGTCTTAAGCAATCATTTGAAGTTAGGCTTACCTTGTATTTTAAGTGTTGATAATTGGGAACATTGGGTAACAGTTATTACCGAACAACAAAAGAAATTTATTGTTGTTGACAGTGCATTAGATAAAGTGATTGTAATTTATACTGCCAAACAATTAACAAAACGCTGGAAATTTATAGATGAAGAAACCGGCGATATCAGCTATGACGGCTATGCTTTAACTTCTAAGGAAAAGCCTAGAACAAAAGCGCATTTTTCACTTTCTAAAGCCCGTTATGTTATGCGCGATAGAAATTTGGAATTAGCTGAAAAATGGGATACTTATTTTAATGATCTAATTACAATCTGCCGCCCCAAAACTTCTCACACTACAAAAACAATATCTTTTCATGAATTTTTAAGAAGACACGAAAAGTTAATTGTTGAGCAAGTTGCTAATTGGCACGGCACACCTACTTACAAAGAACTGCAGAAAATATTAAATAATATGCAGTTCGTTGCTGAGGTTTATGATCTTGTAATTCATACGGAAGATCAGAAAAAAGCACTTGTAGATTTAGCCGCAATTTTAATGATGTATTCTTGCGGGAAATATGGAATGGATGTAATTTATTAATAAGGAGTTATTATGGCTTCAACAATAAAAAGAAATCTGAAAATCTTAAATAGAGAAACTACTGCTTTACTGCTTATTGATATACAGGAAAAAATCCTTAATGTGATGGCTCATAAAGCTGCGGTAATTGATAAAACAGTGAGACTTATCAAAGGATTTAAAATTTTGAATGTCCCCATATTTTATACAGAGCAATACCCCAAAGGATTAGGACAAACTGCAACGCCAATATTAAAAGAACTGGAAGGATTAAGTTCAATTCAAAAGATGAGTTTTAGTTGTTATGGTGCAGCTAATTTTTTTGACAGATTAATTGCAAATAAAATTAATCAGGTTGTAATTGCAGGAATCGAATCTCACGTTTGTGTTCAGCAAACTGTTTTGGATTTATTAGCAAATGAATTTCAAGTAAATGTTTGTGCGGATGCTGTTTCATCCAGATCACAAATTGATTATGATATTGCAATTGAGAGAATGAAGTCAAACGGAGCAGAAATTACAACTGCGGAAGCAGTTTTATTTGAAATGTTAAATGTTTGCGGTACAGACGAGTTTAAGGAAATTTCCAAAATAGTGAAATGATTAATACTCTAAGGCAGTTTTTAATATTCGCAAAATCGAACATATTTTGTTTAGAACAAATTTTAATTTTCTTTTAAAATGTAATTTTTACTATTGACAATACTTCTTACATACGTCAAAACCTCGCTTACCTACATTATTCCAAGTCTAATTAAGCTTAATATCAATTTTTACCTGAAGTTATTTTAATTACTTCTCATAAAAAATCATTTATCAGATTATTACACATTTTTTTAATTCTCAAATTAAACATGTAAATAGTGTCTTTCATAGAGGTAATTATTTATTAATGATGATTTAGATTAAAAATTGTAAATATCCTAAATGTTATTGAATAAGGTACGATGATTGAAATTAAAGGCAAAACTTAATTACTCAAAAAATACAGA
>CAZRMA010000343.1:0-4549 GCA_964600655.1 uncultured Ignavibacteriaceae bacterium | reverse complement strand
GTTAGGCTTTTCAAAATATGTATAGAATATTTTATATAGTAATTTCTATAATCCTTTTTTCAAATTTAAATTTTGCTTCATTCGCTATTGGTTGTTGTAAGGGAAATATTAGTATCTTAAGATTTTGGAATTTAATTGATGGTAAATTAAAAGAAAAGATGTTGATATTTAATAATGACAGTTTATCTGCAAATGTAGAAATTACAGTTTCAAGAATAGTCGCGAAAAGTATATATCATAAAATAAATGATATTCTTTCTTTTGGAACTATTGGCGGTCCTTGGGAAATTCCAGCATACAAATATATTATAGTAGATGAACCGTATTTCAACGTCAAAGATTCATCAAAATATTATTTTAAAATTTCAAAAATTACCAAAGATACTTCTTTGGTTTGTGGTTACATTACACCTTATAATGCAAAACCTAATTTTGTAAATGACAGCTCAGCTTACTATGTAACTCAAAGAATCGATGGGATTGAAAACAGAGACAGCTTCTTATGGTGGGAGTATAAATCTATTTTTCTTCAAAGTGGTCAAAAGACAATTATAAAATTAAATATAACCGATAATGTTGTTAAAGATTGCACGTTAAAAAAAATATTAATTTTTAAATGGCCTGACTCACTTAGCCAAAAAAATATTTTCCCATTAAATATCAATGCTGATGGATTTGAAAAACATTATATTTTTTCAAGCGATACCCTGAATTATTGGAATCGCTCTTTGGAGTACATTCTTTCATATTCTGTCCCCTCCAGTAAAAGCGAATATTCTAAAAGTAAACATTATAATTTAGAATTTGTCATTGTTGCTCCAATGGTAAAAAAGATTACGGATATGTCAGTAAGTGTATTTGTTGATGAAGGGACTTGTCGGAAGGAATTTGATTTGCCTATAATCATCACTCCATAATTGATATGTAAAAATGCCTAACCCGCGGCTCAAGGCGACAGCGATTTCGCTCTTGGTATTTTGGGGTTTTGAGGTTTGTCATTCCGTGTTTAGTTTCTTGTTCAACGTTGTTCTGTTGTGAATGATTTTTTTAATTATAAAATTTACTAATTAAATCGGCATTGTTGTTATGGGCTGCGCCTTAGCCGCAAAGCCGTTATGCAGTAAAATATTTTAAAGGCTTTATATTATGGGAACATCATCCCAAACTTTTTTAACCATATTAGCTCAAATATCTGTTACTACAGTTGTTTTGCTTGTTAGTGGAATTATAGCGTTTTCTGTTTATAAACAAGAACGAAAAATCTCTTACACGGATCAGATCACTAAGGAGCGTATAAATATTCGTTCATATTTATTTGACATTAAAAGTAGGTGGAATATCAGTCAACAAGGGTATGTTCCAGTTGAATTTGAAAGCAAGTATAAAAGTCTCATTAAGAATAAATCAGGGATGCAATTATGGCTGCAAGCATTTATTGGGACTACTTTTGATGAGATTGGACAACCAACAGAAATTACAAAATCATTAAAATCCATCAACCCTGATTATTTAAAAAATGAATACTGGATTTATCCTATAAGGTTATTCATCTTATCAAAGATGGTTAACGTCCTTAATAGACAGTATAATTTTAAAGCTGCCAATTTAGAGGTAACATTCCCAGCATCAGTATCTGAAATTGGGTATAAAGAATGGGAGAAAGATTTTAATATATTGTACGCAAATAGGAACATCATTGAACAACTGGTTAGCGGAAGTGAGAAATCCAGATTTATAAGTGGATTGAAATCTTATATAACCAAAGTTAATGATGAGCGTTTTGCAGAATATTATTCAAATTCAGTTTTAGCAGACATAAAATCCCTTTTAGAAAATCTTAATAAAATTAATGATTGTGATAAGCAAATCCAACAAAAGGATTTCATCTCAAATTCTAGCGCAACAACTGAATTAAATCTTTTCTGGTTAACTATCTTTATTGGTATAAGTGTTATAATTGGAATTATTGTGCCCTTACTAACGATTAATTATGATATTAAAATTACACCAATTATTGGGCTAGGAATTCTTACAATAACCGCTGTATCATTATTTTTTTCTTTTGCTCTTTTTGCAAAACAGATTTCTAGCCCTAAACTTGATGTAAGTAAGAAATATTTATCTGCAAGAATGTATCAGCCACTACTGAAAGTACTGAAACAGCATTCAGAATCAATTAAGAAATACAACATTCTTGATGTATCATTTTTACAAGATATTGTCTCTAATGGCAAGGCTGAAGGAATGGCCGAAAATGATGTTTCAAATATTGGTGAATACTTAAAATTAATTGAAAGCTATAACTCAATAACATATGTATTTGCAGATTATATAAAAACATATTTAAAAGAAAAATTTGATTTTGTGAAAATACCTCCAAGTGGTGAGGGGTATTTAGAATTCCCAAATGAGATATGGTTTGATTCACAAAAAAGAAATGATTTTTTTAAAAGAGTTTTGAAAAATAAATCTAATATTGGTTTTGATCTAAAAGGATCTTATTGGTCGAGAGATTTAGCCTGGATGCCTTGTGGCAAGTGGGATGGTTCAGAAAAAGAGTTTTTATTTAGAATAGATGAAATTGCTGATAGTACATACAATAAGTTAAATAGTAAAAAGTATTTTAAATATATTGAAGACATTACTACATCAAATAATAACCTAACTAAAATGTTGGGTAAAATATGGAAGGAGTAATAAAACTGCATAACCTGCAACTCAAAGCGACCGCATAATCGATGCAGCATATTAAAGATTTTTGGTTTTTATTTTTTCGTACAAAGTTACATTAAGGGATACTTCCTAAATAACATTACTACAAATTGTATTTACGATGAAAGTTAAATACAATTTGTAAAACATTTGGCGTTTGTAGCTAGAGTAGCGTGGCTGTGTTGGGCGGCGGCTTAAAAACAACATCGTTATATTTACAAATATTGGAGGCAAGTTCTTAATTATTTTCCGATGTCTATCTGCGTCGGTCACTACAAAGTAAGCATCTGTTTTCATTACTTTTTCCGTATGAAAACTATGTCCTTGTTGTATGTTTTCTTTATAAGATGAAATTAGAACTGCCTCCTTATTTTTTTTATGATAGCAAAAGAATTCCAAAATATTGAAACTTCTGAAGACTTGGCAAATATATTCGGCATGTCTTATAAAGAATTATCAAAAATAATTTACAAACTACCATTCGAATACAGATACTCACAGTTTGAAATATCAAAAAAAGATGGCACAAAAAGATTAATATCAAAACCCAATAAAAAATTAAAATCTATACAGCTTACATTAACTGAAATTTTATATTCTATTTATAAACCTCGTCCTTCAGTACATGGCTTTGTTAAACAAAGAAGTGTTGTTTCGGGGGCTGAGAAACATTTGAATAAACAGAGCATATTAAATATAGATTTGGAAAATTTTTTTGATTCTATACATTTTGGCAGAATTAAGTATTTATTTATGGCCTATCCTTTCAAATGTAACAAAGAAATTGCAACAATAATTGCTCACATTTGCTGCCACGATAATAAATTGCCACAAGGTGCACCAACATCACCAATTCTTACAAATATGATTTGCTACAAACTAGATAAACAATTGCAAAATATTGCTAAGCTTTGTAATGCAACTTATACGAGATATGCTGATGATATAACCTTCTCATTTACAACTAAGAAGAAAAAAATTCCCAAGCAAATTGTTGAGGACACCGAAGTTCTTACAATTAGTCCTGTTCTTCAACAAATAATTGAAAATAATGGCTTTACGATTAATTACAAAAAAGTTCACCTATACCAGAAAAAACAGAGGATGTTAGTTACTGGCATTAAAGTAAATGAATTTACCAACGTTCAAAGGAAATTTATATCTAAAATAAGATCGATGTTATATTCTTGGGAAAAACATGGTTATATAAATTCTAAGAAAGAATTTGGTAGTAAATATTTAACCGAGAGACATCGAGTTTTCTCAAGTATCCCAGAATATAGAAATGTGATACGTGGTAAACTTAATTATTTAAAAATGGTAAGAAGCAAAAGAGATATTATTTATATCAAATATGCAAAATGGTTCAATAAATTAATTGATGAATTTTCTGAACCTCATTTAGAATATTTTGAAACCACACCGGAAGAGAAATTAATAATTCAATCAGTCTTGGTTATCGAGATATTATACGATAATTCTAAAGGTGAATGTGTTTGCAACCAAGGAACTGGGTTTTATTTAAAAGATGTTGGTATAGTAACTTGTGCACATGTAGTTACGGATGATAAAGACAATCAGCTTGATAATATAGATGTATTTCGATATGATAAGTTTAATGACAAAATAAGATGCACAATCCAAAAAATAGATAGTATACTTGACCTAGCAATTCTTCAACCCGATGATCCTGAAAGCCTTAAAGATATACAACCACTCGAACAATCAAATGAGACAATTGATAGTCTGCATTCAGTAAAAATGATTGGTTATCCGGCTTATAAAATTGGTCAAACACCATATATTATTGATGCAAAAATTGCATCTATTTATAGCC
>CAZRMA010000342.1:0-4594 GCA_964600655.1 uncultured Ignavibacteriaceae bacterium | reverse complement strand
AACCATTGTCATAAAGATTCATAACGTTTGCAAGTTCATTACTAGCTTTCAGATTATTCTGAGCTTTTCCTTGAAGGTATACAAAAACTAATACAACCAATGCAATGAAGGCTATGCCATATATAATTATTCTACTTTGGTTCTCTTGAAAATAGTTTAGTGCTTTATAATATGTTAATACAAGCTTATCTTCTTTTATTTGTTTTTTAGACAGCTTTTTCTTTTTTGTTAACATTACTTTCCCTATAAATTATATTAAAATCGGACAATAAATATATAAAAAAACTATGAACACTGGAAACTACTTTAAAAGGTTAAAAATCAAAAATCAAAACTATCCGAAATCTCGATTTTTTTAGCTATTAAATAATATTTAAGTTTTAATCTTGTCTATCAAATAGGATTTACTTTTGAATTTTGACTTATCTTTGAGTGCGCCCGGAAGGACTTGAACCCTCAGCCTTTGGAACCGGAATCCAACGTTCTATCCAGTTGAACTATGGGCGCTTTCTAATCATTCAAAGAACTTTAATATGGTTTGAAAAAATCCAGGCTTTCTTATTTAAATAAACTTCAACTCTATAAACTCCCTTTTCTTTTGTAACAAAAGAAGATGATTGAGTTTCAATAGTCTTTATGTTTTTCCCGTTATGAATAATTCTAATCTCCCCGCTTTTAATAGGAAGTGAAATTTTAAAAGTAACTTCCTCGTTAGTTTTAATTTCATCACCCATAAAATATTTATTTTTACTGGAGGAGGCAGTAAAAGAAAATCCCATTGAATTACTGTGATAGTCATTAGCAATAAAACACCTTGCATTCGCTAAAGCATCATAGATTAATTTTTTATTATGCTTTAATGTTTTTTGGCTTTTTCCTTTTTGTAATTCTTCTTCTACTAAAATATGAGTTCTGATAGATTTGAATAAAACTTTGTACGGGAATATTTCTACTTCAAGAAATCCAAGTATATTATATTTATGTGCGTGTGCATCCACTCCTCCAATGCCCGATACTTTTCTTTTCAAGTTTAATTCATCCCATACTTTTAAAGTTTCTTCCGGCGGATTTTCAATTGTTTTCAGGGGATGTAAAAAAGCCTGATACTTATTTTGTTCTGTTAAATTTTCCATCCATTCGGACATGTGATTCCAAATTTCAATGCCTGTAAAATCCTCTGTATTCCATTCTGTCCAGGGATAAGGCGGATGCTCTTCCATATGTCCTCTTTTTTCATGGGGATGAGCTAAGAATCCAATTCCTCCCGCTTCCTTTACTTTTGTCACATATTCTTTAGCAGAAATTCTCGTCGAAAAAGTTTCATCAATATTAAATGCGAGGTAATGATTTTTATTTTCTTTATCATTGATTTCACACCCGACCAATAATAATGTATTTCCATACCAGCCTTCGAATCCTTCCTTTAATGCGCGCAATGTATTATGGTCGGTTAAAAGAATATAATCCAGCCCAACCTCATTTGCTTCCTTCGCAATTTCATCAGCTTTCCCGGATCCATCCGAAAAAATTGAATGCATATGTATGGCACCAACATACTCGTTCATACAAAGATGTTTTATTTAATTTTAATGCCTAAAGATAGAAAGAAAATGATTATATGAAAAGCAATAAAAGAATGGCTCAGACAATAAAAAAGCGCTCGATTTTCAGAGCGCTTTTTAAGTACGAAGATACTAATATTAAAATGCGTAACTGGTAGATAAATAAGCAAAAGTAGCACCACCGCCTGCAATATTATTTAAACCTTGACGTAATACATCTGCATTTACTGTTCCGTCTAATGCAAAATTTCCAAAGCGAAGGCCGACGCCAAATGTCATAATTCCAGGAGCAAAAAATGTATTCGTTACTTCAGTAATTGCGTTTGCTGCACCACCTGATTCACTTGATTGACTTCCGTTAGAAGCAGTGTAACCAAGTCTTCCAATAAACCAATCAAGTGCATGCCATTCTGCACCAATATTCCAAACAGGGAAAATAAAATTTGAAGTTTTTAAATCATATTGTGCTGTAGTTGGCCCATTATGGGTTGTTGTACTTGTGGTTGAGAGTCCAGGACCACCTACAAGTAAAAAGTCACCGACTGAATATTCAATACCAAATCCAATTCCTAAGGCAGTATTAGACGTCAAATCTGTGGTAGTAACTCCATTATCAGCTGACCCAGATTGGGTGATAAAAAGAACTGATGGTACGAATCTAATTTTATTAGAGAATTTTAAAAATGCTCTGCCATTTAATCCAATAATGGTTTCAGAAACTTTTGCTTCATTTCCAGTAGCAGGCTGATATGATGCACTCGGGAAAATGAAACTGGCTCCAATATCTAATAAAATTCTATTAGTTACTTCTAGCAATATACCCGGATTTAGTCCTATTTGTGAAGCAGATGTTTTAGTAGAATTTCCTTGAGGCGGACTAGTTTCGCTAGAAGTTGATGCAATTGAGAAGCCAAAACCAAGACTCATTTTACCCATTTTATAGGCTGCTAATAATTCAAGATTATTATTTAAAGCAATCGCTGATGCTCCAGGTGCATTATTTATCAAATTTACAACGCCTAATCCCGCTATCCTTAAAGGATCTAGTCGTCCGATTGAAATGCTATTAAAATCATTTCTGGTTAACATGCCGCCTATAGTTAATCCGTGGCCCACATCAAAATTTCCTCCAAAGAATTGCCCGGCACTTGAATTGCCAAAAGCAGCTCCAGTATTCGAGCCTATATCTCCCCAAATGAAATTAGAGTATTCCGATGCCCATGCCGGATTTATTTTTATGCCTTCCGGATCAACGACATATGGATTGTTACCCAAACTAAGTATCCTTGCATAACCTCCGGATCGATCGACTCCTTGAGCAAAGGTCATCGGAATGCACAATAAAAGCAGAATGAAAAAAGTAAAAATTCTCTTTATCATATTTCCTCCAATTATGTTAATTCAAGCCGAAACTTAATCGACTTTAAAACGAAACCTAAAACTTAAAATTAATAAAGTCAACGATTTTTTTTTACTAAACAAATAAAATAAAATGAGTTATAGAGAATATATCAAAATGGGACAAGGTGATTTTGTACGAAATATTTTCGAAAGGAATATAATCTGTATATCAAAACTACTTTTTAAAATCTACTGGATATTCCCATAAGAACCCTGCTGCTGGTTCTTTGATTTTCAAAAGTACCTTCATAAGAGAATGATAAAGTTAACTTTCCAATTATTCTTAAGTAGGTATCAATTGAAAACACATCCTGTTTAAGTGCTTCAATTCCTCCCTGGAATTCATAAATATTTTTTCTATACCCAACCGTCAGATCAATATTATTTAGGATATTATATTTTGAAAAGTTTATTCCCCAGTTTGAACCTTTTGTATAATTCGTCTGTAATGTACTGTACGCAATTGTAGATGATAATTCAACTATCGGAATTCGAGAGTAAGTAAGGTATCCGCTGTAATTGTTCGAAGTTCGTATATCTCCTTTTTGAAATCGATAGCCTGCATTCAAACCCACAAATAAATAATTTATGGGCCTTATATTAGTATTGAATCGTAAACCCTGCCTCGTTTCATTATCTATTAAACTATCGATGAAGCTTTTGTATGTTTCATAATAAATAACATTTCTGCGTGCATCATAGCTTGCAGAAAAAGAAATAATTCTATGCGGTGAATATCTCGCAGAAAAAAATAATCCCGTCAAACTCAAATCATTAGTAGCCTTCCCTTTGCTCTTTTTATACAAATCAAACTCTGAAGATAAAAACAAACTAAGATTTCTGATTAGATTATTACTGTGCTGAAAATATAAAAACCGTCTATCTATTTTAAAATCATTTGTCTGTTGAAAAATTGCAATTGAGTTTTCCATGTATCCGTTCTTCAATGAATCTGTTCTTCCAATGAATCCGCCAAACTCAAAAAGTTTTATGTTATATCCCAGATCGGCGAAGTTTGGGGCAGAACCGATTACAACTCCTGAGAAATATTTATCAAATGATTTTTCCAGTTGAATTCCGTCAATAGAAGAAATACTGGAAATTTTATTATTCAAATGCCGACCTACCCAAATATCGGTACTTTTATTAAAATCATATTTAAACGATAAATCATAAACTCTTAAGTTTTGTCCCAGGTTTGATGAAATTGAATTCCATCGATCTGCCCTGTAACTGAAACTCATATAATTATAAAAGGAAAAATTAGAACCGGAAATTTTTTGTGCATTAAGTGATAAAGTGTATCGCCACCTCTGGTAGTCGGTTAAAAAATTATTATTGCTTAAATCGGAATATGATTGTAGAGAAAACCTTCCATCAAAATTGGATCTTTGTGCCTTATATTTTTTCCTTGGTGTGCTAATGTTGCTTTCTTCAACTATGGGTGCTTCATTTATTTTCTTGGATAAAGTATCGGTTGAAACTACGATTTTGTCATTCTTAATTTTTGCAATTGCAATTAATTTATCCCCAACTTTAAGATTGCGGTTATTAATTAATTCACCCGCACATGAAGTTGATGAAATAAATTTAACTAATATCGAAGGAATCAATTTATTTTTTCTTACAAA
>CAZRMA010000341.1:0-4616 GCA_964600655.1 uncultured Ignavibacteriaceae bacterium | reverse complement strand
AGAATCTTTTCGGATACGAATGGGAATTAACAGAAAGTCCTGCAGGTGCTAAACAATGGGTTGCTAAGAATGCTTCCGATACAATTCCGGATGCTGCTGATCCAGCAAAGAAACATTTGCCAACTATGCTTACAACAGATCTTTCTTTGAGATTTGATCCGGATTATGAAAAGATTTCAAGACACTTCTATGAGAATCCTGGTGAATTTGCAGATGCATTCGCACGTGCATGGTTCAAACTTACTCACCGTGATATGGGCCCGAAAGCACGCTATCTTGGTAAAGAAGTGCCGAAGGAAGATCTGATCTGGCAGGATCCTATAACGGGCGTAAAGAGTAAAATTTCTAAAAAAGATATCAATGCACTTAAGAAGAAAATACTTAATTCAAAATTGACGGTATCACAACTTGTATCTACTGCATGGGCATCGGCATCTACATTCCGCGGTTCTGATAAACGCGGCGGTGCGAACGGTGCACGCATTCAGCTTGAACCGCAAAATAATTGGGAAGTCAATAACCCGGCTCAACTGGAGAAAGTCTTAAAGACTCTTAAAAAAATCCAGAAAGATTTTAACACAAAGAAGAAATATGTTTCGCTCGCAGATCTGATCGTTCTTGGCGGATGCGTTGCAGTTGAGAAAGCTGCAAAGAAAGCCGGATACGATGTAAAAGTGCCTTTTAAGCCGGGGCGCGGCGATGCAACCCAGGAACAAACCGATGTGGATTCATTCGGTGTACTTGAACCGGTTGGAGACGGTTTTCGTAATTATCTGAGGAAGAAGAAAGGTTACAGTGCGTCGGCTGAGGAAATACTTATTGACCGTGCACAACTTTTAACGCTTACCACACCGGAAATGACAGCTTTACTCGGTGGTATGCGAGTACTCGGAACAAACTGGGATGGTTCCGGGAATGGCGTGTTCACCAAAAAGAAAGAAGCACTTACGAATGATTTCTTCGTAAACCTGCTTGATCCGAACACGGAATGGAAAGCAACTTCTGAATCCGGCGAAGAGTTCGAAGGCCGTGACCGTAAAACAGGCGCAGTCAAATGGACTGGTACACGAGTCGATCTTATCTTCGGTTCAAATTCAGAGCTTCGTGCACTTGCCGAAGTCTATGGTTGCAAGGATTCCAAAGAGAAGTTTGTGAATGACTTTGTTGCGGCATGGGATAAGGTAATGAATCTTGACAGGTTCTGATCTGCGCTTGTTGTACCGCTGTAATTAAGAACAAATAAAAGACCTCCGGTAGCTTAGCCGGAGGTCTTTTTTGTTGTGAGGCAAATTCGGTTTTGATTTTGCTTTACTATGCAGGAATATTATTTCTCTTTGGTTCCGTCTGTTTTGTACTTAATACTACTATCAATATTGTAATAATTGAAGCCAGTATTATTATTGCCGAGACAACCCCGATATACAAATATGTGAATATTCCCATTACCAGAAGAATTCCGGCACGAAATAAGTTGCCGGCTTTGGGGCCGCCTGCTCGTTTACAACTAAAAGCAGAAAAAACGATAAGTCCCCCGGTAATAACCCCGAAAATCAATTCCTGCCACAGGTCTAATGCTTGTGATTTAAATATGAAGAATAAAACTAACCAAACGGCTATTCCCCCAAGAAATGTAGATGCGGGTACAATGAATCTCTTTTCCATAGAATCCCCCAATTATTATTAAATACTTCTTTTACCTGATTGTAAAAAACAGCAAATTTTTTGTACCTACTAATTTATATTTTTTGCAAGTTACTTGTAATAATCTTTGTATTCACTGAATGGCATAACTGGTGTATTCTTTAAATTGATATAATTAGCTAAGTCCTTGTAAATAAGAAGGGCTTCTTCCGAAGCTGCATTAAATAGTTCTTGCGGAGATGATTTCTTTATTTTTTCAATAATATGTTCTTTATCTTCTTTACTTTTATATAATATTTCTTGAATTAAAACCATTAATGTAATTTGGAAATCTAAAGAAATGCTCTTTGCTGTACGACCGAGCTCCCAATTAGTTGCTATTTCAATAGCTTTAATATTTTTACTATAAATATCTATCGTTTTATTTTTTTCAGACTGGGAAATTTGAAGTTCTCTTATTTTCTTCTCATAATCATTTTTTAATTCTTCAATTTTCTGAGAGTATTTCTTCTCATTTATCTTCAATATATGGTCAATATTCTCAACTTGTTTCATAGCCATATTAAAAGGAAGCTTTTGGCTTTTGTTTGCCTCTTTAAGGGTTCTAATAAGAGGGAATAGAATATAAACCAATATGCCAATTAGTATAATTTGAACAAGGCCTAATAATATTTGCATGTTCATTATCTTTGCCTATTTATTAAGTCAAAAAATTAAAATAAATGAATTAATAATTATTAATAAAATTATAAATTGCCTTTCGTTGTTTTTCAACTTCCAGTGTAACTATAATTGACATAACAATTATCAGCGAACCTGTTACATAAACTATGAAATGGCCTAAATGAATTCCCACTAGACATACTATAACCCAAACAATAATTGAGACAAATCCACTAGTTAAAGAGCCCCTAAAATCTTGTTTAAGCCAATTAATATATTTCATTATTAATGGGTGCAAGCCTTTTTCGTAATCTTCTAATTTTGTCAAGGAAATTCTATTACTTACCATTATAGAAGCCGTAAATGCATGAAGTCCCCAAACAACATACCAGAAGATCCATAGCTGTGGAAAATTATTTATAGGCTGAAGAAAGGCAAATAACAAAAATTCAAAAAAGCCACCTCCAATTGGAGTAAAAGTATCTAAGAGGTTAGAGTTACTTCCAGTTAGAATAACACCCCTTGCTGTAGCAATTAGGGAAATTAATAATGTCCCCAGAATAGCTAGCCACAAAACTAATCTTGGTAAAATAGTAACTGGTTCTTTAAGGAAAGTTAATAAAACAAAAGCAGCAGTTGCAAGCGCAACACCTTTTATTAACCCATAAATATATAGATAGTTATCTTTTGTATAATCTGCTATGCGCCTAGAAACTATTTTTTTAGTAATTTCCATTTAATCTTTAAACTATTTAATAGAGCACAATGACTAAGCGACCTGTTGTTTGCTTACCTTTGGCAATGTCGTTGGTGGTCGAAAAAAAAACGGTTAGTTGTCCTCGATTATACCAACTTGCATTCGATAAAATTCACTTTTACCAATACCTTTTAAATCAAGTTCTTCTTTTAGTTTTGCAAATTTAAACTGTTGTGCTGGCTTTAAAATTGAAAAAAAGCTACTTGAGAAAAGTACTTCAGAAGGCTTACAAATTCCATTTAATCTTGCACATCTATCCACTATAACACCTACAGGATCAATGATGTCATCTTTAAGAAGTTGTAGATTAGAATCATAAATTTCACCAAAGTCAATAGACACTTTAGATTCAATCCGCCATTGTTCCTTGTCATATTTTTTTATTTCGCCGAATAAAGTATGGATTTCAGTCATACATTTTAAAACGACTTCACCCTCCGTTGATGAATCAAAATATGCCATAACTTCATCTCCAATGGTTTTAATGATTATTCCACCATAACGCTGAATACTTCTAATAACGCGATTTAAGAATATAAGTTGCCTTTCGATCCAAATACCATCAGGGATTTCTTTTTCTTTACAAAGAATTTTGAAATTTGTGGAACCACACAAGTCCACGAATGCAATGTATATTGTTTTTGAATCTCCAAGTGAAATTCTTGCACTTGACGATAATTGGTCAAGAGCTTCTTGCGATGTTGTCATTATTTTGTAGACTTGGGAGACGATTGAATCTTATTTAATACAAAATCCTCACCTGTAATAGTTAAGCTCCAAAAACCACTTATGTAATTTACAAGTGCTCTTTTTTTAGCTCTGCCAAGCATATCAGCATAGTTTAAAGAATTAGCTTTCGGAATACCTACTTTAATGAATAGTTCTTTAACATGATTGGTTGAAATATCTTTTTTCTTTTCAATCCAGGTTAAGTAATAAATAAAGTAAACAGCCAAGTCGGTGTTTGTTTTAATATCCTTGCAATATTTCCTATAGTATTCATTAATTGTGATATGAGATGGGATTTTTTTTGTTTCTACTTCGGCGATTTTGTTCTGATGCGTAATTTTTTTCTCAAAAATTTTGTCATCATTTAGTAATTTAATGAGTTCTTTTTGTTTTTTTTCAAGCCACCTTGAATCTGTTGATTCAATTTCAATAGTACCAGAGGCGTTATTAATTAAAATTCGATATTTATTTTCCATTCTATTTTCTCCTAAATTATTAAATTTTGATTCTCAATATTTCATGGGCAGTTTCCTACACAAATTTATACTTCCGTAAGCTCCCCTCAAGGAAAGGCGCTGAATAATTTTACTTAACTTCAATAATATTTCAGGCAAAATCAATATTAATCTTTTTAGGCTTAAAACCTCAACGAAAGACAGCTCAAACCACCGCCAAGTTTGCGGAACTCGGATATGTTAACCGCTTTTGTGGGCATTTTAGTTCGAGCTTTCATCAAATACAGTTAAATCTTCTACCCAGAGCAGTTCGCATGAACCACCACCTGTATCGTCCCTTCTAAGTGAACTTACCCAGTGCCAGCCTTTCG
>CAZRMA010000340.1:0-4618 GCA_964600655.1 uncultured Ignavibacteriaceae bacterium | reverse complement strand
ACTTTGTGTATTCACAATGGCAGCATACCAGTTGCAGCCAGAATATATGTAAGAACCGTCCGTCGTAATTGTAGTTAAAAACAATGAATCAATAATAGAATTGGGAAGTAACAAAGTGTCAAGCACCCTTGATTCGTCTGGTCTTGGAGGTAGCAAAGTAGTGTTGAGATATAATTCAGAGGTGCTATCACTATAATTAATGTTATAAGTTCTAAATGTTGTTAAGCTTTTATTAAATGCAAAATATCCGTCTTTAGGTTGCTGTGTAATTGAAAAAAAATTTATTTTTGACCATTCTCCGTATTGAGTGCCATCAAACATCCTAACTCTCCAAAAATATGTTCCAGACGATAATAATGGGGACTCCCAATCAAGGATTCCCTCTGACGGAAATAAAGCTCCTGAGCTAATCAGCGGAGAACTAAAATTCAGAGCAGTGTCTATTTCTATATAGTAAGTCAAATTCAGATTAATATAATGACCGATGTCAATAAATTTAAATTTTATTTTATTTTCTGAAGTTGATAAGCCATCTCTTGGCAATAAAATATTGGCCTGACTTATGTTGTACACGACGAAAGTTGCACTTGCACTATTATCAGAATGATCATCCTCAGGAATTGGATTAAGTTCATTCACCTCAACCCTAATTGTATAAAGTGTTGCTTCTTTTGGAACCCAGTAAACTTCAACTGAATCTAGTTCTCCAAAATTGGACATTCGAACATTTGAAATTTCATATGATGTATCTGCTGATTCAGCGAAAAACTGAACAGTAATAGTGTCACTTGGGAAAGTTATTCCTAGGTTATTAATTTTAGCTTTTATCAACAAAGTGTCTTTAGCTAAAGGGATTTCCTTTGAAAGAGAAATGTCTGATGATTTGATCGAAAAATCTGGTTTATCTGGCAATGCTAATTTTAGCCCTGGGTCTCCTAAATAGGTGAGTAATGTAATTTGCTGTCCATTATAACCGGAACCCCCAATCTGATTTTTAGCATAAAGAAGAGCTCTACCAATAGTATAATTTTTATTATTAAATATTTTATTAAATATCTCTTCATCAATCACTGCACCCAGCGGCCAATATGTTAAGACAGTATTTCCAAAAAATCCTATACTCCCTTTTCCAGGTAATTTATTAAATTGTTCACCAAATACATCCTGATCATCGAAATGTGCAGTATAACATGTAACACTTAAAATAACCGGAAGTCTGCCAGGATTATTTAACGCAGCAATATCATCATTTGTAAAGGTTAAATCCCACTGATAGCCGCCCCCATGTCCATAATAATTACCTAAAACAACTCCTTCATCAATTTCTTGTCTAATCTTAAGTCCCCCACCAATAAAAAGTGAATCCTCAGCATTGGCCGGAAAATGATATACTCGGGAAGGGTGGATACCGTTGGGAATTAAATAATTATCGGCTAATCTATTACTGTAAAAGTTAAATTTAAAGCTCAATTCATCTTCAGCACTTAACCCCGAAGCAGCCAACATAACATCCTGTTTCCAATCTTTGCCAACATCTTCTGGATAATTCTCTAATTTATCCATCAAAATATCAGCTTCGGTAGGTGTCTCACAGGACATCCTTCCAATTGCTAAATCAGGGACCAAATCATTTCCGGCTACATCAACTATCAAATTGTCACTTTGTGCTTCCCCATACGTATTTGCATAAAATGGTAAAGAAGGAATAAAATTAGGTCGGCTAGAAGTTAGCAAATGTCGATAATCATGACTCATATCCCCAAATAGGACAATGTATACTGGAGCAGGTGCAGTCCATGTTTCAAAAGCATACTTTACAAAATCCTGTAACGCTTGAGGGTTCAGTAAGCCATATGAAAATTCATCATAAATTTGATTTATATCTACCACAAGAATTCTGGGATCCGTGATATTTGTATCAGGGTAACTAATTTCACGAAGATTTTTTAGCCTATTGGCAGCATCTGTAAAATCAGAATGTGTAATTATTATATAATCAGCCCCATTTCCCGGATTTCTTAGGTCTGAATGTACAGCCCCAATAATTGAATCAGGTGAAAGGAAATATTTATTTGAATTACAAAAATATTCGGTTTCATTTGTTACAGTATCAACAAATTGTACATCTTTATCGGAATTATTAACTATTTTAGGGTTATAGATGCATTTATTTTTTGAAGGAATATATATTTTCATATTATCTTCAGTCCATTGCCATACCCAAAACCTTATTTTCCCTGACGAATTAGGGGGGCTAATAAAATCGTAATGATCACCAAAGGTTCTATTATATCTATAATACTCAAGATCATACCAATTCATCCTCAATTCATCATTCTGAGAATTCGGATTACAACTCTCTCCTTTAGTTTCTACAGTTAATAGATTTCCAGTGTAAAAAAGTGGAATACTATCGCTAGATATATATACCTGTTTTTCAAAAGTTTTATTTGTTTGATCATCCCAAGTGGTACTTCCAATATATTTTTGATTTAAGCTAACATAGACCTTATGATCAGGAGAGCAACTATTCGTATTCATACCGGTCATATTAATTTTAACCTTTAGGTAATGTGTCGTATCAATAAAACTTGAGAGATAATCAAACCTGTCCGAAAATGCATAGTCAACATTACCATTGCTTCCGGTAATCTTATCCCAGTACCAATGGTCTATATTTAGAGTGCCTGAATGTCCCAATTGTTCATAGATAGAATCTTTTTCAAAATGAAGCTTTTTTAAGGTATAATTAATAGTTGACTGATAATTGTTTGGATATCCATCTGTAAGCTGATACCTCGCAGCCAAAGTATCGCTTTGATATGAGAACCAGTAAACGTTGTAATTATTATAGATATTCATTGTGCTATATTGAGTTGGAGTTGGGGGATTACCTACAAACTGAAAATAATCTCCACTACTAAAAGTTCCGTCACCGCCATCTACTACATCAATAGGAATTGAGTTTCCATCATTTACTATTTCCAATGCATCACTTGGAACCCCACCCTGGATCGGAACACCGGAAGCGACCAGTTGATCAAATGTAATTCGATAAACACCTTTGTTCTTCAGATAAATTTTAAAATAATTTTTGTTTGGATTATACCAGTAATTCCCGTATCCACTTCCACCATATACGACTTTTGCAGGTTCTTTCTTTGTCCATTGTAATGCCTGTGAATAATTAATTACTCCGGATTTTAAAAACCCATTGGTTAAATTATCATTCACAAAAAGATTACTTGAATTCTTATTATTATACTTTATTAAGACAACTATTTTTTTATTAAAAGTTAATTGATGAGAAACAGGATTAAATTGATATGGATTAATAATTAAGGGCATAATTCTGGAGTATCTTAATATATAATCTGCTCCTAAAATCGCAGAGTTTTCTGGGAAATATTTGTTTGAGGAGTAAATTGATTTGTCAAAATTATTAACATCTATTTTAGCATAACTTGGATCTTCTGCGGGAAACGGAAGAATAAAAATATTTTCAAACGTGGTTTTATTAATCTGAACTATTTGAATAGTTGGTTTTGAATTAAACGGTATTCCGATCTGAAGATTATATTCTGGTAACCATGGCTGGCCGGCCTGACGCGCAGATGGTTCCGCTCCTTTAATTAATTGATATAACTTAGATTCAAGAGTGGTGTCTCTTATTTGGTATACACCATTAAAATTAATTTCTACTTTTAATATTTCATTATTTGATTCAAGTATTTTGTATGATTGAGCTAATGTTATACTGGTAGAAATATAAAACAAAAGAAAGAATGAAATTATTCTCCTCATTAAAGGCCCTATAATTTAAATATTTAAGCTAAACTTAGAGTTTTGTAAAAAACAGCGCAAGGCGAAAAAAATACCTTTCTGTAATATTATTTAAGGCATATTTATCTGAAATAAAACCTTAGCTGAGATAAGATGGAGTAATGTGAGTTGCTAGATGAAGACGTATTGATAAATGACGAATTAAAAATCAGGTTTAGGTAAATTCCGTATAAAATTTCATTCTGAATTTTCAAGGAAAAGTTATCTATTTTCTCTAGATTACCATCTAATAAAGGGGCAACAAAAGATGAATATAAATTCAAATTTTCAAAAATATTCCCTCCTACATTTTTGATAAGATTTCCATTTTCATCGTAATAATTATTTCCGTGAAGAATATGAGCATAAGAAATTTGAAACTGCCAATTACCGCTCAATAAATAATTCAATTCGGCACTCAATGCCGTTGAATTTGGCTGAATATTAGCACCGAGTATATAGGAATTATTAGTGTAAGTAAGTGCTTCGCCAATATCCGGATGAGAGAAAGTATAGGGTCTAATTTGAAGATATTCGATTTTCAAATTCAGATTTGTGGGTAAGACAGGATTTGTTAGCATTAATCCCACCTGCCAAGCAGACCTGTTATTGACTTTATCGAATTCACCCTTGAATAAAACACTAAATAAAATATCATCCCAAATCATTGATCCGGAGGTTTCTATTCCATTGGCGATTTTATACCGTACATCAAAAGACAGGAAAGAATTATCAAGGTCACCCAAAGATCTTTGCGCAGATTCCCAGAAAAGAAATGGATTAAGATAAGCTGCTT
>CAZRMA010000339.1:0-4618 GCA_964600655.1 uncultured Ignavibacteriaceae bacterium | reverse complement strand
GGTTTTGCATTAGGTAATGTAATAGGCATTTCAATTGAGCAGAAAATCGGATTAGGCTTTGTACAATTAAATATTATATCACGGCATTTTACAGATAAAATAGCTGATATGTTAAGGAAGTCGCGTTATGGATTAACAATACTGCCTGGAGAAGGCGGTTCAGGCGGTGTGGCAATTATAGTTTTAATTGCGCCGCGAAAGCATCAAAAAAATCTTATAAAAAAAATTGAAGAGATTGACTCAAATGCTTTTATTACTGTGAATCATGCATTGCCGTACCGTGGATTTCGTCATGGGGCTCGGAAATAGATTGTCTTAAAACTATAATTTATTTATTATCATTAACAATTGTCTATAATTTATTTCTTTTCAAAAATAGATGAATAAATATATTATCCTTTATCGAAAATGGGGATCTTCATGAAAAATAAATATTTCTATTTAATGTTTATAATTATCGTTCTTGTATTTAGCAGTTCAATTTATTCTTCTGTTAAAGACATCAAAATAAAAAAAGCAAATAACTTTCAAACAAATGAATCTATTTCAAATCAATCAGATTTTTATTTCCTTAACGAAGGATGGGAAAACGGGTTTAATACCTGGATAACTAAAGATGAGGCTGACATTGGAACAAAGTGGAATTTAACTTCCTGGAGCGCATATGATGGAACTGGGGAAAGCTGGCATTTGGCTGACACTTCGCTTGGAACTAATGGGGGCTATGGTAATAGCTGGTATCAGGTGCTGGATACTGATCCAATTACTTTAAGTGAAACCGGACTGCAGTTGACTTTTTATCACCGGTACAGCGTTGAAGCGCCTGGTGGTGCACCGTCAGGTTATAATGGATGGGATGGAATGAATGTTAGAATTTCTACCGATAATGGTGCTACCTGGATCGTTTTAACAAATCCAACACCGGAATATACAAGTTCCAGTCTTTATAGCTTTGGATTCGAGCATCATGAAGGTGCTAATATTCCGGGATGGGCTGGATCATTAGATACATGGACCCTTGTTACATTTGATCTTTCTGCTTATGCCAGTAAAACAGTAATCATCAGATTTGCTTTCGCGTCAGATGCCGATTACTCAACTGCAAATGATTCCACTTTATTTGGATGGGAAATTGATAATATTTTAGTAACAAATTCTTCTGGAACTTTATACAGCAACAATGGCACGCTAAACGGATTGACTCCAAAAAACTTCGCAGTTTTGGGTGGAAATCTTTGGAGAATTGGGACAGATAATCCCTTTGACAGTTTGAGTTTTGCAAGCTGTAATACAGATTCAAATACTTATTTGCCAAACATGAGGAACTCATTATCATCAAAGTATGTTTTACTTAGTCCATTGGTAACTGATATTTATTTTGATTTTGAATTGAGAGGAACGTTTACTGATAATAATGAATTCCCGAATATAGATTATTTTGGAGTTTATATTCAAGTTCAAGGTGAATCTAATAAAAGATTCATAAGTAATTTAACAGAAAAACCTAATGGCGATAATTTTATTTATAGTGGCCCTCCCGCCAATTGGTCATTGTTTTCAAACGTGTACAGCACAGGCAAATTTAATTTAAAGGCTTTAAAAGGAAAGAAAATAAGAATTATTTTTGAATTTTACTCTGATGCTGATACTCCAATAGGATCGGGACTACAGATAGATGATGTAGTAATATACACTCCAAACACAGTGTCGGTTAAGGATGGAAATAAAAATAATTATCCATTAGGTTTTGAGCTAAAGCAAAATTATCCTAATCCTTTTAACCCAACAACAAAAATAAATTTCGCAGTTGCAAAAGAATCTCAAGTAAATTTGAGCGTATATAATGTACTGGGAGAATTAGTTTCAGTATTAGTAAATCAGCAGTTGAAGCCTGGATATTATCAATACGAATTAAATGCATCCAACTATGTCTCTGGTGTTTATATTTACAGATATGAAGCAGCTGACTTTGTAAGTACTAAAAAAATGATTTTGTTAAAGTAGGAATAATTAGATTGTTTTTTAGTCATAGAAGGCCATCTTCTCCGGCGGTCTTTTTTTACATAAATTTATTATCTAATAAAACTTCACACTAAATGTTTACAAAAGCTATAGTCAAAACTCCCGGTAAAAGTTTAATCAATGGATTAACTACTGCAAATTTGGGAATTCCCGATTATCAAATAGCCATTAAACAGCATCATAATTATACTAATGCATTTAAGAAATGTGGATTAGAGGTTACGATTCTAGAAGCAGATGAAAATTATCCTGACTCCGTGTTCGTTGAAGACACTGCCCTGCTTACTCCAAATTGTGCTATTATTACAAATCCAGGCGCCCCAACCCGCAAAGACGAAATAGCCGGAATGAAAGATCTATTGTCGGGCTTTTTTGAAAATATCGAAGAAATAATAGAGCCAGGAACTGTTGAAGCCGGCGATATAATGATGGTTGGAACTCATTATTACATTGGATTATCTGAAAGAACCAATCAAAACGGTGCCGATCAATTACTAAAAATACTTTATAGATACGGATTAACAGGCACTACAATTCCTCTGAAGAAAATGCTGCATTTAAAATCGGGTTTGTCATATATAGAGAATAATAATTTGCTGATTACAAATGAATTCATTAATGAGCCTCATTTTCAAAAATTTAATTTGATATTAGTTGATGATGATGAAGGCTATGCTGCTAATAGTCTATGGATAAATGACAGCATTCTTGTACCTAAAGGATTCCCGAGGACAAAAACTAAAATTGAACAATTAGGATATAATCTAATAGAAATTGATGTTTCTGAATTCAGGAAAATTGATGGTGGACTAAGTTGTCTATCTTTAAGATTTTGATAATTATTAAAATAAAAAAGTGTTTCAATAAAAATATGAAACTCTTTTTTTGAGGCGCCGGTCGGATTTGCCCGTCTAAGACGGGTTGCAGACCTTCGCTTTAGATTACTTAATTACCGGGTATTATTTTTTCCCTATACTATTTAAATACTCTCTTCCTTTACCGGTCTTGAAAAATTTTTCTCTTTGCATTGCTTCCTTCTTTGATGTAAATGCTTCGAAATAAATTAGTTCTAACGGTCTACGGTCTTTTGTTGACCTTACGTTCCCTGAATTATGTTCATTTATTCGTAAATCTATATTAGATGTAAAGCCCACGTATCTTTTATTATCCTTTAAACTTTTTAATATGTAAACAAAATATTTCATAAAAAACAAAAACCCCACATTTCGTGGGGTCATTTGAGGCGCCGGTCGGATTCGAACCGACGAATAAAGGTTTTGCAGACCTTCGCCTTAAACCACTTGGCTACAGCGCCTTATTTATTTCCCTATACTTTTTAAGTACTCTCTTCCTTTTCCGGTCTTGAAAAATTTTTCTCGCTGCATTGCTTCTTTTTTTGAATTATACTCTTCGAAGTATATTAAATCTAATGGTGTCCTTTTTCTAGTTGAGTTTACCTTACCTTCATTATGAACATTGATTCTTATTTCCAAATTATTTGTAAACCCAATATATCTTTTCCTATCTTTTCGACTTTTTAACACGTAAACATAAAACATGTTTAATAAAGATTTTGCACCCGCCTAAGGCGGGTTAAACCACTTGGCTACAGCGCCTTATTAATATTTTGTTAGATCAATAATTTCGCAGATCAAAGGTATCTTTTTAAAAAGTTAAAATCCACTTCCGTGGATTATTGAGCGGGAAACGGGACTCGAACCCGCGACATCAACCTTGGCAAGGTTGCGCTCTACCAACTGAGCTATTCCCGCATTCTATTACCAGGTATCAAATTTTTGGTTGCAAAATTTACTAATATTCTCAAAAAAAACAAACTACTCATTACAACTCAAAACATATTTTTTTTCAAGAATTCGTGATTAATTTTATTATAATTGAGTAAAAACTAAGAAAAATTTATTTTAGGCTGTTGCTCCTCCACAGCTTGAACCAGCTCCTGCCGTACATCCATAACAATGCTGTTTTGTAAATATTAATCTATTTCCTAATTTTTCAAAATTAAAATTCCTCAAATGCTTAGGTGCGCCATGATCAACAGGAAGTTCAAGCATTTGATTAAAATCGCAATCGTATATTTGGCCATCCCATCCAACAGAAATTGTATTTTTGCACATTACATTTATGGCGGCGGATGGATTAAAGGCATTTATTAATTTTTCCATATAAGTTTCATAATTCCCGGACACAATTAAATAATCAAGATACCTACTAATTGGCATATTCGTAATTGTATAAAGATTATTAAATACTACCCCATGCTTATTAAACAATTCTCTCTTAAAATCTTTTTCAAGCGCCTCTTGTTTGGGCGGTAAAAATGCTCCAACAGGATTATATACAAGATTGAATTTTAAATTTTCTTTTGAACCATAACCTAATTCATTCAATATTTTAATTGCACGAATTGACTTTTCAAACACCCCTTCTCCTCTTTGTCTATCGGTACCGTTTTTATTGTAATAAGGCAATGATGAAATAATTTCAATTTCATTATCGGCCATAAATTTTGGATATTCTTCAAAACCATTTGAAACAAGTATGGTTAAATTTGACCTAACCATTACATGTCTATTTA
>CAZRMA010000338.1:0-4620 GCA_964600655.1 uncultured Ignavibacteriaceae bacterium | reverse complement strand
AGTAATTCTGATCAAATAAATTTAAAGCAATAAATTGAGCATTGTTAGAAAAAGAAATTGCGCAAAAATATAATGTATGAGTAAACCGTTTTTATATTTTGATTTTAATTTAAATCCAATGAAACCGAAAACGAACGAGATAATAAACCAGCTTATATAATTTTTTAATGGGACAACATTTGCATCCCAATGCCAGTAATTCAATTTAATCGCAACGGGTTCCAATATATAGTCAAATAAAACTGCAAGTATGCCAATCATAAAGCTGTTTAAAAAAATATTACCCTTAAATGAATTATCAGTTAATGTAAATAATCCTAATAAAACAATTGTCCAATTTAGACCAATTACTAACGGCACTCCAAATAATTTAAACCCAAGAATATTTGAATAGAAATAATTGCCGAATATTAATGAAGTATTAACTCCAATTCCTTCAACAATAATCGTTATCACAAATATTGATAAAATCCAATAAAAAGTTTTATGACTAATTTTCCCTGCATTAAAAAAAAGAATAACTAAAGAAAAAAATGCTAATCCATACGGCGTTAAATTTATTACTATAGTTCTTGTTTGCGGCAAAATGTGCCAGAGCACTCCTGCCAAAAAATATATGTAAATAATTACTATAATTATTTTATTTAATTTATTGTTCTGTTTTTCCAAGTGATTTTTTTTAACTTATTTGCAATTAAAGATTTATAACCAAGTATTTGAAGCATAATTAACTGAGGAATAAACATTAATATATTTATTACCATATTTTGTTTTGAGATCAAAGACGAAATTATTCTTTCAAAAATCATTAGTGCGAGAATAATTAGATATTTTATTTGTATAAACGACATCACAACAGGAATAATAAAAATAAACGCGAATAAAAAAAGTAAACCGATAAATCCGGCTGAACTAAGATTGAAACCAGAGTAAAAGTTTTTAATAAATCCGTTAACTGCTTCAGAAAAATTATTATACATACGGCATTTCACAAAATCATTTGCTGAGAATGTTACTGTTCTATATCCCATTTTCTTGAACCCTCTAACAAATTCCATATCTTCTACAACTCTGTCTTTTACCCTACTGTGTCCGCCAAATTTAATATAGCTTTCTTTTTTTATCATCATAAATTGTCCGTTAGCTGCTGCAAAAGATTGCCGATTTGAACTATAAACTTTTTTCAAAGGTAAAAATGAATAAAGCATCCAATCCATCAAAGGGACTATTAACCATTCACCAAAAGTTTTTATTTTTTGTGACGGAAAAACAGAAAGTAAATCAACATTTTTATTTATAAATTTTTCATTAACTATTTTTAATGCTTCGGGATCCAATATTACATCAGCATCTAAAAATATCATTATATCATTAGTGCTATTCTCCGCCAGTTGATGACAAGCCCAATTCTTTCCTAACCAGCCGTTCGGCAGAGGTTTTCCTTTAATAATATTTAATCTATCATTTGATGATTTATAATTTTCTAATATCTGTAATGTTTTATCAGCAGAAATATCATCCAAGACAAAAAGTTCAAAATTTTGATAAGTGCTTCTGAAAACCGAGTCTAAACATTTCTTAATGTTACGTTCTTCGTTTCTTGCCGGAATTAATATAGATAAAGGGACTTCATCATTTCCAATTAAATTATCATTTCTCAATTTTGGAGCTGTCAAATAATTATAAACACATATAGATAGAATTATTATATGAGCAAAAAATATCAAATAGAAAATTATATTTAGTATATCAGGAACCATTTTGAAAATAATCTTTATAAAATTTATTTTTTACTATTGATTCATTCAAGAGATCAAGGTTATCGGTAATTGCTGCTTGATAACCTTCAAAATCATAAAGCACATCAGCAGCATTAAATACTTTCCCAAATCTAAATGCCACAAATGGTTTTTGTTCATCTGAATAATCAATTTTGAATCCAACACTTATAACATTAGTATCTAATTTATTTTTTAATATTAATTTTATTCCTTCCTTAATTTCTAAAGGACGTTTCTGAAAAGGTTCAATTTTTCCTTGCGGATAAACTACTACACAGTTTTCGTTTTCTTCTAATTGTTTAACAGCATAATTCATTGAGTTTTTAATTGATATTTTATTATCAAGATTAATTGAAAACGCTCCAACATAACGGAAAAACCAATATTGCTTAAGCTGTTCTTCAAGCATCATTATTTTTAATTTGTAATTAGTTTCTTTTCGTAAAATGAAATCAATAAAAAATCCGTCCCACCAGCTAAAATGATTTGGTGTAACTAAAATTGATTCACAAGTATTTGGGAAATTAGTTTCATTAACTGAATAGAAATGAGAAAAATTTTTCTTCAATAATCTATCTATATAGAAATTAAAACCTAATCTTGCCCAATATTTTTCATCTGCTTTAATCATTCTTTTTCAAATTAGTTTAGCTCGTACTTGTAAATTAACTCACTTGCAATTTTTGCTGAAAGAAGAACTAATGGAATTCCGCCACCTGGATGAACACTTCCACCTACAAAATAAAGTCCTTTAATTTTGTGAGAGCGATTTTGTTGCCGGAAAAATGCGGAATATTTGGAGTTTGAGGACATACCGTATATGCTGCCTTTAAGCGAATTAGTTTTCTCCTCAATAGATTCCGGAGTTAATGTTTTTTCAAAAAGTATCTTATCAACGAGATCAATACCTAAAATATTTTTTATCTTTTTTATTACTTTTTCTCTTAACTTTTCTGTTTCATATTTCCAATTCTGCCCTGAATTGTAAGGAGTATTTATCATTACAAACCAATTTTCACAATCTTGGGGAGCGTCATTTTCATTAAACTTTGACGAGCAATAAATATAAATCGTCGGTTCATCTGGAATAATTTTCTTAGTAAAGATATCATCAAATTCTTTTTTGTAATTTATAGAAAACAAGATGTTATGTATTTCTAAATTCTTATGTAACCCTTTGACTCCCCAATAAAAAACTACCGCTGAGGATGAAGGTTCGAGAGAATTAAATTTATGCTCTGAATGCTTTTCGGAAACTCCTAATAAATTCTTGTTGGTAAAATTCACATCTGCATTGCTGACTACAATGTCATATTTGATTTTATCATTCTTTGTAATTAAACCTTCTGCACGTCCATTTAAGTGTATTATCTTTTTAACTTCCTGGTCGAAATAAAATCTCACATTTAATTTTGATGCTAATTGAATTAGCGATTCGGTTATTGAATATATTCCTTTGGTGCAGATATACGCGCCTATTCCATTTTCAATATGATTAATCACATTGAGGACCGAAGGCGCTGAGTATGGATTTGAACCGTTGTAAGTTGCATATCTATCAAACAGCTGAATTACTTTGGAATCTGTTAAGTATTTAGAATTTGATTCATGCATTGTTCTCATCAAATCAATTTTATCTAATTTCAGGAACGATCTTAATGCCTTCCGATTAAAGATTTGATTCGGTTCCCAAAGCTTATTAAATAAAAATATCGGAGCAGTAAGTTCATAAATATTTTTAGTTTGAGTACAAATCTTAGTAATATTTTTTTCATTTTCAGAAGTGTTATTTACCAATTCATTTATAAATTTATGTTGATCCGAATAAGCATTAATTATTGTTTTATCATCATAAAAATATTTACAGTTGATTTCTAATTTTTTCAGCTTAATATAGTCGCTCATATTCTCACCAGCAGATTGGAATAATTCTTCCAATACAAAGGGCATTGTCAAAACAGAGGGACCTGAATCAAACCGGAAACCGTTTCCTAAAACTTGACCAGCTTTACCGCCAGGACAAGAATTCTTTTCGTAAACATCAACTTCAAAGCCCATTAATGATAGACGTATTGATGCTGCTATTCCTCCTAAACCGCTGCCGATTATTGCGCACTTTAGTTTAGCCATTTTTCTTTTGCAAATTCATAAGTGAACAAATAGGCCGTAACTAAACTGAGGGAATAAATAAAATCTTCCAGAGGAATTGTCAAAAATCTCGTCCCCCAAATTGCATCCGGATTATATATTAAAATTGGAAGAGATGTTAAGAAATAGTTTACAATTATGAACGGTATAAATGCAAGTAAAATAAAATATATTACATTTTTATTTTTGATGAAATTTAAGTTTGAAAATCCGATTATTGAAAAAATAATTCCAAGGAATATAAATACTATAAAAGTATAATTCTGATTATAAAATATTAAACCGATTAAAATTACCAATGGCGATAAACCAACCAAATATATATTCTTGAATTTTGATGGCCTCCCTTTAATGTAATAAATAAAAGTTTCATAAAGAAAAATTATTGCGTATGGGACAGTTATAAAAAACAATATTTCTTCAATTGGAAGATTGAAAAATTTTAATCCGATTGTATATTTATAATTGAATATCCAATCCCCTCTTGCAGCTGCGATTGAATCCCATATAATAAATGGAACTCCGACAAGCATAATGGAAATTGCCAGCGCATTGAAATTTTTATAGAATTCTATTTTTCTTTCAAACGACATAATTAATGGCACAATTACTATTAAAATGTTTATTATTAAATATTCACTCACTCTTTTAAACTCGGGTTATAAATCTTAACTAAAACATTTGATTTTTG
>CAZRMA010000337.1:299-4623 GCA_964600655.1 uncultured Ignavibacteriaceae bacterium | reverse complement strand
TATTGCTCCAAGTGAACTGGCGATAGGTATTGGCGACTATTTGCTCGACCGAAAAAATTCTCCATATATTGATTCGTATATCTTAACAGCTATTAAAAATTATAATGATTTTATTGAACAAAATTCATCTTCCACAAAAGAAGCAAAAGAGAATTTTATAAATAACCTGGTTACCTTATATAGAATTGATAAACAATCGGAACTGAATAAATTTATTTTTTTCAGAGAAACCTACTTTAAAAATGACTCTGAGGAAGTGAAACTCTTGCTTGAAAAGTTAATTGATTCATTATTTAAATATCCTGATGAACCCGCAGTACACCGTATTGAACTTGTAGAGCTTCAAGAAATACTTACCCAAGAAAATGACAGGCGTGTATTAAATAATTTAATTTTACCTTCACTTAATCAAAAATTTGAGTTGATAACGGAAGATAATTTAAAAGAAAAGGAAATAGTTTTAAAAACAGAAATAACGGATGCTTTCGGATTAAAATATACCGTGAGAAAACCATTCTCAGCATTTGAAATTGCAAGCCTACATAAATTATTTATTCTCGATAATTACCCGGTTAAAATTGATCCCTCGCTGCAGTATTTAATTATTACGGACAATGAAGAACACGATTCAATTGTCGGCGGATTGTGCTTCAAACTTCAGTATATGAATGTGGCTCATCTTGAAGGAATAGTTATTTCCAAACCCTATAGAAAAAGAGATTTGGGAGGAAAATTAATAGAAGACTTTTGCAATCGCCTTGAAGCAGATGGGATAAAAACTCTTACAACACATTTTTATCTTCGCTCATTCTTCGAAAAATATAATTTCAAAATCGATAGCCGCTGGGGAGGATTAGCAAGGATTATTCAATAAAATAAATTTAATTTACGCGTTAGATAACCCAGTTTCTTTAAGAAAATGGGTTTATTCACTTAATAATTTTAAAACCAATTTTATTAAGGATAAAATCGAACACCCAACGCACCATCAACCGATGAACCAAAATCCGGCGCCAAACCAACCAATACTCCAATCTCAAAAAATAATTCTAATGGGGTTCTTTCAGGCACAACATTAAGTCCAAAAACTCCTCTCACACCAAATCCGGCTTCATTATTTATGCGATGATATTTTCCTTTGTACCAAAAATCGTTACCACTACCAAAACCAACAACTCCACCAGGGCCGGCATATAAATATGCAATCTTAGAATTAAATGCATCAAAATGCCATAAATAATCAATGTTAACTCTTAGATCCCCGAAATAGGAATTACCCAAGTCAAATACAAAAGCATTTGAATTATGGGTCCATACTTTTGCTGTTAGACCAGTGGGTTCTCCCAACACAATACCAAATCCAAATTTTCTTCCGTAAGGAGAATTTTGGGCAAAAGACTTAAAAAATGTTGACAAAAAAATAATAATAGTAAAAATCATTAAAGTTTTCTTCAACATAAATATTCCAATTTTGTTAGAAATTTATTTCAGCAATAAAACTTTTAAAAATAATTATCATTAAAAATTATACATGTCACAATACTTAATTATAAAAATTTATTTAATCTAAATCACAGAAAATAAATACTTTACGGATTTGTACCGCAGTTGTGCAAAATAACTTGATTAAATAAGTTTTATTTATTAGCATTGAAACATCAACTCAACAAAATCCAATTAATAAAAATTTTTGAGGAAATTCTATGAAGAATCAGCCGGAAACTATTGATTTAATTGAATCTTCATCTAAAGCATTTGATAGAGAAAACTTAATTCACAGATACAAATCAATTAGAAATTTTTCACATAAATTATGTAAACCACTTGTAACTGAAGATTATGTAATTCAATCCATGCCAGATGTTAGCCCCACTAAGTGGCATCTTGCTCACACAAGTTGGTTCTTTGAAGCTTTCATATTGAGCAAAGTGCAAAAGAACTACAAATCATTGCATCCCCAGTATAACTTTCTTTTTAACTCCTACTATGTGCAGATCGGAGAAAGGCACACAAGAGCTTACAGAGGATTATTATCCCGGCCAACCGTTGAACAAGTTTATGAGTACAGAGCTTATGTCGATAAAAACATGCTTTCATTTTTGGAGAGCAGTGATGAAAAAACTTTTAACGAATTTGCTTTTATCGTGGAAGTGGGACTAAATCATGAGCAACAACATCAGGAACTTTTAATCACTGACATCAAACATGTTTTTTCAGTAAATCCTTTAAAACCTATTTATAAAGAAAGTAATAATAAAGTAACAAATAAAATTCCGCCAATGGAATGGATGAGTTTTGATGAAGGAATTTATGAAATAGGGTTTGATGAAAGTTCTTTCTGCTACGACAATGAGACCCCTAAACATAAAGAGTTTGTTCAGTCATTCAAATTGGGAACGAGATTAATTACTAATAAAGAATACATTGAATTTATTGATGATGGCGGATATCAGAATACTCCTTTGTGGCTTTCCGATGGATGGGCTACAGTAGAAAAAGAAGGATGGGAAGCACCATTTTATTGGGAAAAGAAAGACGGAGAATGGTGGAATTTTACTTTATCGGGATCCAGAAAAGTCGAGCCTAACGAACCCGTTTGCCATGTAAGTTTTTACGAAGCAGATGCCTTTGCTCATTGGGCGGGATCGAGACTCCCCACAGAGGCCGAGTGGGAAACCGCTTCTTCTAACATTAAGATGAAAGGAAATTTTGTTGAGAAAGAAAACTTTCATCCTGTACCAATTGAAACAAACGATGAAGAAAAAGCATTAAAGCAAATGTTCGGCGATTTATGGGAGTGGACACGAAGTTCTTATTCGCCCTATCCTGGTTACAAACCTTTGCCGGGAGCATTGGGTGAATACAATGGTAAATTTATGTCAAGTCAAATGGTTTTAAGAGGAGGATCGTGTGCAACCTCAGAAACACATATTAGAAAAACATATAGAAATTTTTTCCCGCCGAATGCACGATGGCAATTTATGGGGATTAGATTAGCTAAAGATTCTAAATAATACATTCTTCCGTTAAAAAAGAAAGCAAAGAGACAATGACCATTAAAACTGCTGAGTTAACCCAAGAAGATATTCTTGAAGAAGTAATAGAAAGTTTATCAAAAAAACAAAAACAGCTTCCAAGCAAGTTATTTTATGATGAAAAGGGCTCGGCACTTTTTGATCAGATTTGTGAACTTGATGAGTATTATCCCACAAGAACCGAAATAAAAATTATGCAGGATAATATTGCTGAAATGTCTTCTCTGCTTGGTGAAGGTACATTGCTGATTGAATTGGGAAGCGGCAGCAGTTTAAAAATAAGATTGCTGCTTGATAATATTCCTGGATTAGCAGGCTATATTCCTATCGATATATCAACCGAACATTTAATTCAATCTACAAAAATATTAAAGAATGATTATCCTAAATTAGATATTTTCCCTCTTGCCGCTGATTATACAAAAGATTTTGAACTACCGGAAATTGATAAACCTTTTGACCATAAAGCCATTTATTATCCCGGCTCAACAATAGGAAATTTTGAACCTTCACAAGCAAAAGAGTTTCTAAAAAGAATTTCAAAAATTTGCGGGCACAACGGCGGATTTATAATTGGGGTAGATTTAAGAAAAGATATCAAAACACTTGAATCTGCTTATAATGACAATAAAGGAATAACCGCCGCTTTCAATTTAAATATTCTTAATAGATTGAATGAAGAACTATATGCGGATTTTGATTTGAATGCCTTCAAACATTTTGCTTTTTTTAATGATAAGGAAAGCAGGATAGAGATGCATCTTATTTCTCAGGTAAATCAAGCAATTCATCTAGATAGGACAACAATTAATTTTGAAATGGGAGAGAGCATTTTAACGGAATATTCTTACAAATACACATTAGAAAGTTTTGCGGAATTAGCGTCGGATTATTTCGATGTAAGAAAAGTTTGGACTAATGAAGAAAATTTATTCAGCATCCAGTATTTAAGAGTAAAAGCTTAAGATATAAAAACCCCCAAAGTTTTAAGAACCTTGGAGATTTCTTTATAAATTCAGATTTAAATTTTAACGAATTAGTATCATCTTCTTCGTTTGTACAAAACTTCCTGTCTGCAGCCTATAAAAATAAACTCCGCTTGCTAAATTACTTGCATTAAAGTTTACTTCATAATTTCCTGGGGCTTTGGCCTCATTAACTAAAGTTGCAACTTCCCTTCCAAGTATATCATATACTTTTAATTGTACGGAACGAAAATTTTCGTTCCCTACATTTTGCTGAGGGATGGAATATTGTATTGTTGTTGTTGGGGTAAACGGATTTGGATA
>CAZRMA010000337.1:0-289 GCA_964600655.1 uncultured Ignavibacteriaceae bacterium | reverse complement strand
AAGTTTGCTTCGTAATTGCCTGGGGACTTAACCTCATTAACAAGTGTTTTAACTTCTCTCCCTAAAATATCATACACTTTTAATTGAACATTTAATGCACTCTGTGTCCCCAATGGAATTGAATATCTTATTTTTGTTGATGGGTTAAACGGGTTTGGATAATTTTGGCTTAATTTAAACGCAGCCGGAACATTTTCTTTATCATTAACTCCAGTTGTTCCTTCTGCATAAGCAAGCACTTCCCAGCCTTTATTATTACTTTCATGTATCTCATCTATTTGATTTTCCG
>CAZRMA010000336.1:0-4642 GCA_964600655.1 uncultured Ignavibacteriaceae bacterium | reverse complement strand
AATATACAGACTCGGATGAATTTTGCGGAACTCTTTGTCATAAGGTTATGACTCCCGAATATACTGCTTATCAGGTCTCTCCGCATGCACGTGTTGGATGTGTGCAGTGTCATATTGGCTCCGGCGCTGGATGGTATGTGCGTTCAAAATTATCCGGTGCTTATCAAGTTTATTCAGTACTTTTTAATAAATATTCTAAACCGATTCCGACTCCAATAGAAAATTTGAGGCCAGCAAGAGAAACTTGTGAACAATGCCATTGGCCGGAGTTTTTCTATTCACAAAAAGAAATTAAAAATTCCTATTATCTTTCAGACGAACAAAATTCAAAATCATCAAATGTAATGCTCCTTAAAATTGGAGGTGGTAACGAAGAAACCGGAATTACTTCTGGTATTCACTGGCATATGAATATAGCAAATAAGATTACTTATATTACTTCAGACCCAACAAGACAGATAATTCCATGGGTCAAGTCCGAATCAAAAGATGGAAAAGTTACAATTTATAAAAGCAGAGATTTTCCATTTAAAAATGGTACGGTAGAAAATGGAGAAACAAGAGTTATGGATTGTATAGATTGCCATAACAGGCCAACTCACATCTACCATCCTCCATACAGCTCGGTTGATCATATGATGTCCTCCGGATTAATCGATACGACTTTGCCTTACATAAAGAGTGTTGCTGTTGAGGCTCTTGAAAAAAGTTACAGTAAGAAGGAAATTGCTTTAGATAGTATTAAAATTTACATGGATGATTTTTATAAAGAGAGATATCCAAAAATTGTTTCGATCAAATCAAATGCAATTGAAAAAAGTATCGAATCTGTTCAAAAGATTTACCAAAGAAATTATTTTCCTGAAATGAGAGTGAGTTGGAAGGGATTTCCAAATAATATTGGACATATGTATTATCCAGGTTGTTTTAGGTGTCATGATGGCAATCATGTAACTGATGATGGAAAAGTATTAACGAAAGATTGTCATTCTTGTCATACCATTGCGGCACAGGAATCTGAAGATAAGAAAGTTGAATTTTCTTTAAATGGAGTGGAGTTTAACCATCCGGTTGATATAGGTGACAGCTGGAAGACTACGTTATGTACAGATTGTCATGGCGCAGATTAAGTTATTAAGATATCTGGATTTTGTTAATAGTTCTTTCTATACTAAAATATATTTTATCAAAGATTACAATTGTTTATACGACTAAGATAACGAAGAAGTAAGTATAAAATTTTGCATTGACCAATTCTTTAATAATAGCTACTCTTGGATGGTAAACGGAATGTAAGCAAAAGTTTTTGATATATTAATCATAGGCCTCCTCTTATGATAGATCTGGCGGAAATCAGATTTCAATTTATGACCCCTCCTAAATTGAAATGTTGACCCGCCGGATTTTTATTTTTTAAATTTAAACCCTTCCATAATTTTTTTTATTTCATTTTCAGTAATTCCTTTTCCATATACTTTTTCTTCAATCGGCAATTTTAGTTTTTTATTATCTTCAATTTTATTTTTTATAAAAGAATCTTTTAATGGAAGATTGCCCGCACGTGCTCTTAGACGTTCTTCAATTTCTTTCATAAAATTTGATTTTTTGGCTCCTGAGATTGATGAAGATACTTTAAATGAGGTTACAGTGTCGCCTTTATTTATTGGATTGGTTTCAAATGCCAGGCTTTTAACATTCATTAAATGCTTAGCAGTTACATTCTCAGAAGTAATTGAACCACCCCAGGTTCCAGGTCCTAAAGTCATTGAAGGGTCCAACGCTGTTGTATAACCAACAGCTCCTACAGAAGCAACCGTATTTACTAATATTCTAAATGCTGGTTTTTCAAGAGCGAATTTCATAATTATTGGCTGATCATTTGAATGAATCGCCATGGTGTGACCAATGCCCCCAAACTCTAAAAGCTCAATAGATTTATGACAGCCTTCCAACCAGCCGTTAACAACATAGAAAGCTAAAATTGGCGAAAGCTTTTCCATTGAGAGAGGTTCTCTTTTTCCCACTTCCGTACATTCAGCCATCAATACTTTTGTATTAGATGGGACTTGAAATCCCGCATATTTTGCAATGAATTCAGCAGATTGACCGACTATCTCAGGATTTATTCTAAAATCTTTTTGAATCGCCTTTGCTAATTTTTCTTTTTCATGAGAGGTTAAAAAATAACAACCATTATTTTTCGCTTCTTCAATAACTTTTTCTTTTAAGGGAAGATCGACAATCATAGCTTGCTCGGAAGAACATAAAGTTCCGTTGTCAAAGGTTGTTCCGTAAATAATATCTGCAACAGCTTTTTTATAATTAGCTGTACGTTCAATAAATGCTGGTACGTTTCCGGAGCCAACTCCATAAGCCGGCTTACCCGCACTGTATGCAGATTTAACCATTGGTGTGCTGCCGGTAGCTAAAATGACAGCAATGTTTTTATCATGCATTAATTCCTGCGTGCCTTCAAGTGTGGGATTGCTTATACATTGGATTAATCCTTTTGGTGCTCCTTCGCTTTCTGCAGCATCTGATAATATTTTTAACGATTCTGCTGTTGATTTAGCCGTTCTGGGATGAGGGCTGGCGACAATTCCATTTCTACATTTTAAAGAAATCAAGGCTTTAAACATGGCTGTAGATGTAGGATTTGTTGAAGGAACAAGAGCACAAACAACACCCATGGGAACAGCAATCTTTAAAACTTTTCCATTAGCTTCGCTGGCAATTATGCCAACAGTCTTTAAATCTTTAATTGATTCATAAACATTTTTAGTAGCGAATTGGTTTTTAATAACTTTGTCCTGCCACTTACCGAATCCGCTTTCCTCAGCCGCCATTTTAGCAAGATGTTCGGAATTTTCATAACCAGCTTCCGACATTGCTTTAACGATTTTATTAACCTGTTCTTGAGAGAAATGTTTAAACTCAAGCTGTGCTTCTTTTGCTGCTTTTGCTAAATCTCGGGCTTCTTGAATAGATTGAAGATCTTTATCGAAAATCATTTATTCCTCTTTTGAATCTGAACAAATATATCTATCATAAAAAAGAGTTTCAATTTTTATTTAATAACTCCTTTCAATTTAGATAACCCAGTTTTGCTTACCGGCAGGGGATTATTATTCTTTAATATAATGCGGTAACTTTCTTTTTCGTTCAATTCAAGATGATTAATAAAGTCAATATTAACAATATACGAGCGGTGAATTCTCACAAAATATTTAGGGTCAAGATGATTTTCAAAATATTTCATTGTTTTTTGTTTTAATAGTTTGCCTTCATCCGAATGAATCATTACATAATCATCCTGGGCTTCCAGCCATCTTATTTTATCAATTGGAACAATATTAATTTTTGGACCGTCCTTTATTACCACACGATTTATAAATCTTTTGGTTTCATCATTATGCTTAATCAAATTCTGAATAGAATTCTGTTTCAATTTATCACGCAAATAAACAAATGCTTTTTGCAATGCCTCTTCAAATCGCTCCTTAGAGAATGGCTTTAAAAGATAATCAACTGCATTTGCTTCGAAAGCCTGCAAAGCATAATTGTCATAAGCTGTGGTAAAAATGATTACTGGTGGATTATCAATCAAATCAAGCATTTCAAAGCCAGTTAGTTTCGGCATTTGGATGTCCAGAAAAATTAAGTCCGGTTTCTGCTCATTTATTATTTTAATTGCATCAAATCCATTTGAAGCTTCCCCGATGATCTCAATTTCTTTATTGTCAGCTAAATATCTCTTAGTTATTTCCCTGGCAAGTTTTTCATCATCTATAATTAGTACTTTGTACATGAGACATGACATGTTTAAATGTTATAAAATATTAGAAGTAGAATTTAAACTTTTAACGGGAAGTAATCCAACTGACATTGAGCAAATAGACTTTAATCCGAAGAAAGAGGAATATATAGATTCACTTTGAACAAATGATCGGATTTTACAATCTCCATTAAATTGTTTTGATGATAAATTAGTTCAAGCCTATTTTGTATGTTTTTTAACCCGATGCCGGCGCCTTTTTTATTATTTGATTCTTCATCAAAATCATTTTCAACAGAAAGGCGTAAAAAATTTTCATCTTTGCTGCAGTTAAGTTTTAACGTAACAGTTTCAAGTGTTTCATAAACAGCATGTTTAATTGCATTCTCAAACAGCGGCTGTAAAATCATGTTTGGGACTGTAATGTCAGAGCAATCTTCTTGAACTTCTTCCACATATTCGAACTTATCTTCAAATCTAATTTTTTCAATATCCAAATATCTTTTTATGTTTTTTAGTTCATCACTTAATTTATTTTTCTGCTTTTCATTATTTGCCAAAGTATAACGTAAGAAATCAGCTAACTTTAAAATCATTTCTCTAGCTTTATCGGGATCGATTGTTGTTAACGCGCTCATGGAGTTTAAGCTGTTGAAAATGAAGTGAGGATTAATTTGAAACTTTAATGATTTTAATTCAGCCTCTGTAACCAAATTCCTCATTTCTGATTCCTGTACAATTCTCTCGTTAAATCTTTGATAGTATATTATCACGTAATAAAAAGTAGTAATTAAATAGTAGAACAAGAACCCTATTAGAAAACGCCAGGCAATACTTTCATTAAAGAAGAATATATAATCATTTGGT
>CAZRMA010000335.1:0-4643 GCA_964600655.1 uncultured Ignavibacteriaceae bacterium | reverse complement strand
CTCGCATTACATTTGAACCACGAACAACTAATTCTCCTACTTCACCAACACCTACTTCTTCATCATTTTCATCAAACAAAATAACTTCACAGTTTGGAATTGCCTTGCCAACCGAACTTGGCCTAACTTCAACTTCTTCCGGCTTCAAATAAGAAACTCTTTGACATTCTGTTAGTCCATACATTGAAAATATTTTCGCATTGGGAAGAATTGTTTTCAATCTTAAGATTCTTTCGGCGGAAAGAGCAGCTCCAGCGTTTGTAATATATCTTAAAGAACTCAAATCATATTTTTCAATATTCTTTAAATTAAAAAGCAAAGCAAATATTGTTGGAACCATAGGGAACCCGGTTGCTTTTTCATTTTCGATACGTTGGAGAATTTTGATTGGAAACATAAAAGAAGATTCCAGGATAACAGTTCCACCATACATAACACTTGGGATAACCTGGTATAGGCCATAACCAAATGACAACGGCAAAACATTAAGTATTATGTCATCGATATTGTTCCCTAAATATTGTATAATGCTTTTTGAAACCGCAAGCATATTAAAATGTGAAGTCATTACTCCTTTGGGCTCGCCGGTTGTACCTGAAGTATATAGTAAAGCTGCAAGATCACAATCGATTATTCCTTCGGTAACCGGTTGATCGTAATCTTCAATTGGTTCATTAATGTTATTTATTAAATCATTCCAATCATATTCATTTTCACCTAACGTTGTTTGATTATCATTACTATTAATCACAACAACCTTTGGTGCATTTTCAATGTTTTGTAAAGCTAAATTAACAGTATCAATTTTTTTAGCATTAGTAATTATCAGAGAAGCTGAAGAATCATTTAATATATAGTTTAACTTATCAGCTTTGATAGCATCATTAAGAATTATAAACGTTGCACCGGCTTTTAATATTCCATAAAAAGAAATAACTATATCTGAAGAATTTTCTAAATAAATAACTATTCTGTCATGTCTTTTAATTCCTAATTTTTTCAGTGAGTATGCAAGCTTGGTAGTTGTTTCATGAAGATCTTTATAGCTAATTCTTATATCATTAAAAATTAATGCAGTCTTATCCGGGAAACGGCTAGCTGTTCTAGTAAGAAATTCATGAACCAAAACCGGATCAATCATATTTAGTTGTTCTGTTGTCAAACAAATAATCTAATTTAAAATTGGTATTTATATTCGGATTAAAATTATTCACAAATTTATCATATATGACTTGGGTAGAAAATATCCCGGTTAAAGCCATATTGTCCCATTCATTTGTGTTTTCAAATTTAGCAATTTTATTAAATAGTTTTTCGGATTTAACTTCATTAAAAATCCCGGAATTTTTTAAGCTCGCCGATGAACAATATTCATTAAACATTTCCTTGTTTTTCTCATTTAGAAGACTCTGTTTAATTGGAGCCCTATAAGGATGTTTTGAACGTTTAATTATTCTTTCCGGCAGCTTATCTCTGAATAATTTTTTTAATAAAAACTTTTCATTCATTCCAAGGATTTTCCATTTAGATGGAACCTTAGCTAAAAACTCAATCAACCTATGATCCAAAAAAGGGAATCTGATTTCAATCGAATTAGCCATTGCAACTCGATCCCCTTGAGAGGATAACAAATAATTACTTAAAAAAGTTGTAACTTCTATAAATTGAGCCTTTGAGAGATAGTCTAATTTATTAAAGTTAGATGATAAGTAGTTATCAAACTGTTGGTAATTATTAATTTTTAATGAATTCTTAAAATCATCACCTATAAAGTTTTTAATTTTATTTGTGTTCTGCCATCTTATTAAATGAGAAAAATAATTGTAATCTGTATCTTCAATGCCTGTTTTAAAAAATGCTTTTAATGTAGGCATTAGTTTAGGATCATTCAGAATATATGGATACAATTTTGCTAAAAGCATGGGCCGTAATTTAGATTGAGGATTTCTTCCCCAAAACCAACGTGCTTTTGTTTCGCGGTAGATGTTATAACCGCAGAAAAATTCATCGGCACCCTCGCCTGTTAAAACGACTTTTAAATTATTTTGATATACCAAATTTGAAAGCATATATAATGGAACAGGGGCTGTACGTAATATAGGTTTTTCAATATGCCATAAAACATCCGGGAAATTACTCCCTATATTTTCATTTTTAGCTATGATTTCTAAGTGATTGACATTTAATTTATTAACCAATTCATTTTGATAACTTCCTTCATCATATTTATCATCTTCAAAACGAATCCCAAAAGTCTGCAAATGATTATTGAAATTGTTATGAACGATTGAAGTAATAACTGAAGAATCTAGACCGCCGCTTAAATATGCACCAACGGGAACATCTGCCCTTAATCGTAATTTAATTGAATCATAAAGAAGAGAATTTATTTCTTCGGTTATTTTATTGAGGGGCCAATTCAGTTGCTCTTCAACAGGATAACTTGGAAGTTCCCAATACTTTTGTAAAGAAAAATCTGAAGCAGATATTTTTAAATAATGTCCAGGCGGAACCTCCTTTATATTTTTAAAAATAGTTTCGCCCGGTAAATTCGTCCAATAAGTAAATATTTCATCTAAAGCGGAAATATTTATCTTTCTTTCGATGTTTTCATCGTAAGTAAAAATAGCCTTAATCTCAGAAGCAAAAATTATTTGATCGTTTTGAATTGTGTAATGCAGAGGCCTAATCCCAACTCTATCCCTAGCTAATAAAAGTTCTTTTGATTTTACATCCCAAATTGCAAATGCGAATTGTCCATTTAAATAATTTAAGAACTCTATTCCTTTTTCTTCATAGAGATGGAGAATAACTTCTGTGTCTGTAGTAGTATAAAATTTATGGCCGCTTTTTAATAAATCTTCTTTTAATTCTGTATAATTAAAAATCTCACCATTAAAAGTTATCCACAGAGATTTGTCTTCATTATGTATCGGCTGAACTCCTCCTTTAATTCCAATTATACTTAAGCGAGCATGTGCTAAACCGGCATAATCATCAACATAAATGCCCTTTTCATCCGGTCCTCTATGACCTAAAATGGAAAGGGCTTTTTTTAAGTTTTCGACTTTTATGGGCTTGGGATTTTTTAAACGGAGTAACCCAGCAATTCCGCACATAATTAATTAGCGGAGTTTACTAGTTGTTTTTTTTGTAGAAATGCTGCTAGAGTATTCAAACTTGAAAAATTTTCAGGCACCAAATCTTCGTCTTCAATAGTTAAATTATACGTTTCTTCGATATAACTAACTAATTCCAAAATGCCTGTAGAATCTATAATTCCTTTTTCAAAAAAATTGGTTTCATTGGATACCTGGCCGCCATCACCAAAAAGAAAATTCTCAACTATAAATTCTCTTATTGTAGGGATATATTCCATAAATGTTTAATATAATTTTTATTAAAATTTTTCTTAAATTAAAACAAATACCGTGCTAAAAAAAATAAATCTAAACGAAATAAAATAATGCTATTTTTGAGAATTAGACAGTCTTTTATTGAGAACATTAAAAAAATTGAGATAAACAAATAAAAATATTTTACATATTGTTTAGATTATCTCAAAGGAATATATATGCTATTGATTTTAGTATAACTTAGATTAAGTTGACTTAAAAATCAAGCACAATTTATTTTATACAAATAAATAGACGGAAAATTCAATTTTATGGAAAAATAATTTTAATGTTTAATATTTTTATTTCGGATTGGTTTTAACCCCTGAACAAATTCTTCATATGAATACTCATGAGTAAGAGGAACAGTAACTTTTGCTAAAGGGCCGGGGCTCTCATTTCCCCAAAAAGTGTAAGGGGGAACATTTCTGGAAACAACCGAACCACCTCTTATTACAGACCCCTCACCAATTGTTACATTGGGAAGTATTACACAATGAGGCCCAATATAAACATCTTTTTCAATTACTACTTTTCCGTAATTATTATGCTTTCTTGCTCCCCAATGTAAGTGTGTAAAAATTGTTGACCTCAATCCAATAGTACAATTGTCTCCAATAACTACCGCATCCGGATAAAGTTGATCTATATAAACAAACTGACCAATCCAAACATCTTTTCCTACTTTTACTCCTCTTTTCTTTTGAAGCCAAGGCCTTAGAGTACCTCCACCTGCTATAAAAAAAGCGAGAATCTGTAGAATCCTGTTTAAAATTAAATTCATTAGCCTATTGAAAAAATAAAAAAGAGTAATTACTTTTTTATTTGGTAATTATAATCAAAACAATTTAATCTAACAAATAATAAAAAAATTAATTTATTTTTATCTTATTTTATAGAATAACTTGAAATCATTATTTTTCGGAAAGTTAAGATTGAAAATATTTAATAACTCAACCCTACATTCTCCTTCAAGTGATGCGGGCGATCAAATGAAGAATTTTATAATGAGGGTTGAGTTTTTATAAATTCATATCTGTTAAGATGGAAAATTCTTAGGAGGATTATGAACTATCTTTTTAATAGTATCGAACTGAAGGTAGGGATATTCATCTCTTAGCTTATCAATTGCATCACCTGCTCTAAACTTTTGAGCCCTTAAAAATTTAAACTTCATTCTAATTGCTCTGTCTCTTACTGACGTTTCATTGAACAATCCTCTGATGTTTAACAATTCATAAACATCAT
>CAZRMA010000334.1:0-4704 GCA_964600655.1 uncultured Ignavibacteriaceae bacterium | reverse complement strand
AAAGGAGTAATTGGTGACTTAAATAAAATAGAAAGAATTGTGAAGCTAACTGTGTTTGTAAATAACATTGATGGTTACGGTGATCAGCCGAAAGTTGCGAACGGGGCTTCAGAATTAGTTGGACAAATTTTTGGTGAAATTGGAAAGCATGCAAGAAGCGCAGTTGGAGTTAACGGACTTCCTTTAAACGCCCCAGTAGAAATCGAAATGATTGTTAAAGTGGGAAATTAGATAAAATGATATGGTCATTGCGAGCGATTCTTTGAGCGAAGCAATCTCAATTATTGTATAATCATAAAATTTGAGATTGCTTCATCACGATAAATCGTGATTCGCAATGACAATATAAGGAGTTTAATTTATTATTGGTTTTCACTCACATATTTATAAACAGCCGAAAAATCTAAATCACCAAATCCTTTTTTTACAGCTTCGGTATAAACGTCACTGGCGGATTTTGTAATAGGTAATTCAATATTAAATTCATCCGCTGTTTTTTGATCAAGCTGTAAATCCTTAAGCATCCAGCGGAGAGGGAAGTCCGGCTCATATTTATCTGTTTCCAGCTTGTTTCGTTTGTATGACATGAATGGAGGAACAGAAATTCCACCGATCATTATTTCAAATAGATTTTCTTTCTGCAGCCCTAATTTTTGTCCCAGCTTAATAGCTTCGGAAAAAGCCGCCATGTTAACACCAAGCATTAAGTTAACAACCATTTTGATTGATGTGCCCATTCCGGCTTTGCCCATGTAGTGAATCGCTTTTCCCATCAAGTTTAAGAGCGGCTCGACTTCTTTCAAATCTTTTTCTTCACCGCCAATGTAAAAAACCAATTCTCCTTTTTCGGCGGGAGTTCTTGTTCCGCTTACCGGGGCATCCATAAACCTGATTCCTTTTTCTTTTGCTTTGCTGTTCATCTCTTTTGAGAATGAAGGATTAACTGTGCTGCAATCCACCCATAATGAATTTTTCTTTAATGATGAAAAAAATCCGTTTTCACCTAATGCTGTTTCTCTAACTGCTGTTGGGTCTCCAAGCATAGTGAAAAATATGTCTGCATCTTTGGCTGCTTCTGCGGGAGTGTCTGCCCATTTAGCTCCGGCTTTAATTAACGCATCTGCTTTGGATTTTGTTCTGTTATAAACTGTTAATTCATAACTATTCTTAATCAGATTCATAGCCATGTTGTGTCCCATAATTCCTAATCCAATAAAACCTACTTCCATTTTATCTCCTTTTTGTTTGGATCTTCTATTTCAAGAATTGTTTTTATAAAAATAATTTAATTGAGAAAGAATTTGAAAGTATTAACTCACAATTGAGAAGAAGAAATCGCACCAACCCAAAAGTTGTTATCCCAAAAACCTTATTAATATCAATCTCTGTTGATTTGCCGTAGTAAGTTCTTGAACACTCGTATATTAAACTGTTTTTCTTTTATCATAATTAATTTAAAGTAAAACAGGTTCTTGAATTTTATCTAAAAGTCGGCTTACATTCTCAGTTGCATTTTCCCATTCATCAAGAGGTACAAATCGTTTTGCATACAACCACCACCTACCATCTGTTGAAAGTAATTTGTTGCATTTAAAACATGTAACATTAGTAAAAATTTTAATCCCAACATCTAAGACAACACTGCACTTACATTTCCAAATATTTTTAACTACATATATTTCTTGCTCTATAAGCTTAACTCCACATACGCTTGTAGTTCCTTTAATACATACTACTTTTTGTCCTATATAAAACATATTTCCTCCACTGTAAACATTACCTAATATAACAAGTACATTTTCAACTTAAATTATTCAACACAATGCACAATAGAATTATTTATTTCAATAGTTCAAACTTCATCCCAACTCAAAAGTAGTTATCCCATAAACCTTATTGATATCGAAATCTGGAGGCCTGCCATAATACATTCGTGCACATTCAAAAACATAATTTGCATTATATCTTTTAATAATATTTACAGCGCCTTTATTTATTACGGGTATATCAAAATACAATGGTTCCCCAACAACAGAGTTTAAGCAAGCCTTATATAATGCTTCTGCAACCATTTCATTGTCTGCAAACAATGGACAAATTTTATATCCTTTATTAGCCTTTCTTACAATAGCAAATCCCTTAAGCTTACCTTCATCAAGATATTTAAATGTTTTATTTCCCAGCAGTTTTAACCAGGGTTTTAAAAATTGCGGGCGTGAAAATCCAAAACATTGTTTATCATAACCTAAGATTGAATCAAAATCGTTATCAACAATTGGTGAAATGTTTTTATCAATCTTATATCCTTTGCCAACGTTTTCATAACGCTCATCCCTGAATGAAATTTCAAAACCGCCTTTTTGATAAAACGGCTGCATGGCAATAACTCCATCCATTCCAATGGAGGCACCTTTATTTAAACTTGAAAGGAGAGTGTCCCTTCTTTGATACCAAAGTTTTTTGCCTATTCCATGTGCCCTATAATCCGGTTTAACAATAAAGAATCCCATAAAGCCAAACTCTTTATTGTATGAAACAATTGAGCCACCGCCTATCATATCTCCATTATGGAAATATCCATAAAATCCATCCGGATCTGTTTGATAATAAACATTGGCATCGTGTGGACCAGGATTCCAGCCTTCAGTTTCAGCCCATTCAACTAAAGTTTTTACTCCATCCAGGTTTAACTTTTGAAATTTTAATTCATCCATATTTAACATATAAACGGCCATCATACCTGTTGTTATTTTATCATTTTACAAAGAAAGAATTGAGCGAGAAATGTCGTACAATAATTTTAACTTAAGTTAGCTCAAACTAATCTCCAATAGAAGGATCTTAATGTTTAACTTTTGCTTATATTTTTTGTCTCTGCTAAAAACTTGCCAATTTGATAATAGCCCATCGATTCTTTTGTTACTGAACAAAAACAAATAGGAGCTATTTTTTTTATATCAGGAACTTTATTTGTAAAACATTCTTCTGTAATGTAAGATTCAATTATTTCTCCTATAAAGAGAATGTGATCACCAAGAACAATTTCCTGCAAGACTTCACATTCTATATTAATAGGGCATTTCTCAATAAGCGGTGCATTTTTAAGTTTGCCATTAAATAATTTAAAACTGCATTCTTCAGTTTTATTATGATCTGTGCCCGACACAGTACCGCAATAATCAGTTTCCCTAACCATTTCTGTAGAAGGTATATTAACAGAGAAAGTTTTGTTATTTTGTATTCCTAGTAATGAATATCTGGTGTTCCGGATAGCTATTGACATTGTTGGCGGCGAGGCACTTGTAATCCCTGTCCATGATACCGTTATGAAATTTGGCTTGCCATCAATGACAGTCCCAACTAAAATTGCGGGCCTAGGATTTAATAACTGTTGTGCCCCCATTTTTACTTTCTTTGTTTCTTGCAAAAGCTTATTCCCTCCTTATATAAATTAGGCACATGGCTATTTATAAATTAAATTGTTTGATGAAATGAACAGATATTCTAGTGCTAAACAATTTCTTAAACATTTCCAATTGAGCCGAAAACTAAACGTCTGCTTTTACAATTCTAAAAGTAAAAGAGACAGCAGATTCTCTTCCTAAATGTTCAAATAAAGTGGATTTTAAATTGTCATTTGCAATAGCAAGATGATCTATAATTCCATTTTTATTATAAAGAATTATAACTCCCGGTAATTCCGGGGCATACTTTTCTATATTTGTTGAATTTAATTCATACTTTTTTGAGAATAAATCTTTCATGCGGGTAAGTGATAATATCTGTAAATGTTAAATATTAAAGTTGTTTATTATTCAACACCTTTTTAAAGGTCATTAAATTGGTCAGAATTGTATCACAATTTTACAAAAAATGAATATGCAATCAAAAAAAAAATTTAAAAACTTCAGAAGATTTGCTGAAAGCCCTTATTTCTTTATAGACATCCTTCTATTTTAATTCACTTATCTTTAATTTAAATCACATTTCAACACTCTTCTAAAAAATTAATCAAAAATATTTCATGAATTATTTGACATCTAAAAAAAATATATTTATGTTTGAACGAACGGTCAATCAAAATATAGAGAATTTAAAAATATGGCACCGAGAACAAAAGAACAATTTGAAGTTATGAGACAGAGCAGCAAGCAGAAAATACTTGACGCTGCTTTGGAAATATTTGCTAAAAATGGATATCATAATTCTTCCGTCAGCAGTATCGCAAAAAAAGCCGGGATAGCAAAAGGCCTCATGTATAATTATTTCAAAAGTAAAGAAGAAGTACTGAATGAGTTAATGATAGATATGGTTGTCCCTTTTATGCAAGAGATTATGCCGGTTAAGCCCGGTCAGAAAATGACCAAGAAAGACATGGTTAGCATGCTCGGAAAAACGGTTGATTTTGCACTTGAGAAACCTGATTACTGGAAGCTTTATGTAGGTGTATTTATTCAGCCGGATGTAATGCCTAAAGTTCTTAACAAAATGTGGGAAGCATTTGGACCGCTTATGACAATCATGACAGAGTATTTCGCTAATAAAGGAATAAAAGATCCAATTTCAATGTCGAGATATTTAGCTGCAGTTCTTGATGGTGTACAGCTTCATATAATGATTGATCCGGAAAATTTCCCTGCTGAGGAAGTTAAGAAGATATTGATTAAACAGTTTGCTTAGTTTGGTAATCGGTGATCAGTAACC
>CAZRMA010000333.1:0-4721 GCA_964600655.1 uncultured Ignavibacteriaceae bacterium | reverse complement strand
ACAGTATTTGCAGTTACTTCAGCAAATACTTGTGAACCGCCATCTTGAAAAGATATTAATTCTTTTTTAACTTTTTCTATTTCGATGTTAAGTTCAGGTTTGTCAATCTTTTTACCATCACTGCCAAACTTGCTTTTTCTCAACTCCATTAACTTTCTAGTTAGTTCACTTTCCTTTAGCCATTTCTCTTCACCTAATTTTATTTCGGCCTCTAATTTCGTTCTTTTCTTTCTTAACTCATCTAAAGTTTTTTGATCAATTTGTAAATCCATGTCAGAATCTTTTTGCTGAGATCTAATTGCTATATCATAAGACTTTAATTCGCTGTTTAGCAATTCCAATTTTGGAGGTTTGCTGGTTAATGACATTTTAACCCTAGTGGCAGAAGTATCTAACAGATCAACAGCTTTATCAGGTAATTGCCTGCCTGCGATATATCTTCGAGATAGTTTAACAGCAGCCTCAAGCGCCTCATCTGTAATATGAATTCCATGATACAATTCATATTTGTTCTTAATTCCACGCAGCATTAAAATTGCTTTGTTATCTTCAGGTTCCCCGACATGAATTGGCTGGAAACGCCTTTCCAGTGCGGCGTCTTTTGCAAAATATTTATTATATTCTAAATAAGTAGTTGCTGCAATTGCTCTAAACGCACCTCTTGCTAAAGCAGGCTTTAAAAGATTAGCTGCATCTCCACCTCCGGCAGAGGCTCCCGCACCGATTAACGTGTGCGCTTCGTCAATAAAAAGTATTGCAGGTGTAAGTGATTTGGTCACTTCATTAATAACTGCTTTTAATCTTTTTTCAAATTCACCTCTCATCTTGGTTCCTGCTTGAAGTGCACCCATATCTAAAGAATATATCTGATTATTTTTCAAAATATCCGGAACTTCATCTGCGGCAATTTTTAATGCAAGTCCTTCTACAAGTGCAGTTTTACCTACCCCTGGTTCTCCCAATAAAATAGGATTTGATTTTTTTCTTCTGCAAAGAACTTCAATCACTTGGATGATTTCTTCATCTCTCCCAAGTATTGGATCAATCTTTCCATCTTTTGCCTGTGATGTAAGATTTTGAGTGTATAGATCTAACACTGTCTCACCAGGAGCCATTTCCCGGGCCTCCTCTTGAGTAATTACTTCTGAAGAAACATCGGGATCTTCTGCGGAACCTTTAACAACATCATAGAAATTTGTTCTTAAATCTTCCTGCTTAATAGGAGATAGGATATCCATCATTCTGTTGCTTATTACTTGCTCGGATGCGATAAATACCTCAAACAAAGGTCCTGTTCTAATTTTAGTTTCATGATGAGTGACCGAACTCATCGTCCAGGCTTCTTGAAGAAGTTCGGTAAAAAGAGGAGAGAGCTTTGGTTTACCACCATTCCCAGTTTCCATCTCATCCAAATTTTTTCTAACCATGGTTTGGACATCTCCGGCATCAACTCCATAATGTTTTAAAATTAATGGAATATCTCCCTGCCCGTCCTCTAAAACAGCGTTTAAAAGATGGTCGAATGTAATTTCATAATTACCGCGTTTTATTCCTAACCCTGTGGCTGTATCAAGATTGCGGATTATGTAATTGTTTAATTTTAAAAGCAGAGACTTTAAATCTTTACTTTGCATTTTTAATCTCCTGAAATTTATATCGTAAAGTTAAATAGGGGGACTCGAAAATTTAATTGCCGGTGCGGCAGTTTTGAATAGTGTATTTTTTATGGATGATTTATGCTATTAAAAATTAAGTTTTCAATAGCGCTATTAGTTGACATATAATTCTTCATAATTAATGTAAACTTTTATTTCTTCTAACCCTGGATTCCCCATCCACAATGTTGATCCAAGTTTTAATCTATCATCATTCCAAGAAACATTGGTTATGGTGTCTGATTTAATTTTAAATTCAAAATCGAATTCCAATCCATCATTCAAATAAAGTCTAAGTAATTCGATTAAACGTTTTGATTGAATTGTACCTGGCAGGAAATCTAGATATTCTTCAAAAGTGACTGTCCCAATTTCGATGCAAATCCTACTCATGTAATCAACAGTATATTCACCAACATAGCTATTTATACCTAATTTATTTCCTTTATCTCCAAGCTGTGGAATATCGGAGAGTCTTATCCAGCGGGGCACGTATTCTCTAATTTTCATTTTAAAATTTGGAAAGAAGTATGATAGAAGAATATTTAACCCTGATTTATTTCTTACGCGCTGACAAAATATTCCGGAAAATTTTAGCAGAGCAAAATCATGAATAGTTTTTTCTTTTTTCTTTGAAAATAGTCCTCCCCCGGTAAAAGAATTAATTCGTTCAGTTATTTTATTATTTAAATCACTGTTTAAATAAAGATAAAACCTATACTTTTTCCAAGACTGATAATAAAGCCAGTAAAACCTGTCATTAAAAATATCCAAAAAATTTTGAAGCTGAACTTCTCCGGCTCCGAAAGTTCTTAACTGGACTGCAACCTGCTCATGATAGCATCTTGGAATGGGAGAATTAATTCCATATAATCCCATAAAAGTTAAAACGAATGTGACAATATTATTATTAAAAGTAATCGATTGAATATCTTTTGGAGGATACGCATAACTTTCAAAAGGCCGGAATTTTATTCCCATCTGATCTAAAAGATAATCTTTACGGTTTGGATGCAATTTTTTTGTAATGTTTTCTGTCATCCACACAGCATGCCATACATTAAATGCAGGCCCATTTTTAACTAAGTCTTCAATTAGTTGTTGAGATTGCAAATTTAAATTGCTGATATTTCTCCCAAGATCGGTTCCCAAGAATATTCCTTTCCCGTTCCAAGTTCAGTTATTTTTAATAACACATATGAATTAAGCGTAACATATTGTGATAGGAATCTATTTAAAACCATGCCCATTAAATTTATATCGCCTTCGCCCTGCTCAAAATCTTTTGAATCAACTTCAATATGAAATTCAATACCTCTAATCAAACTTTGATTTATTATTCTGCTGATAAGTTTTGGGGGATGAATTCTTTTTATTCCGTCAATTCTTTTTTTATTAGGATGATTAAATGCTTTTGTCCAATTGTACAAATTTAAAATACTTTTAATTGAATCTGCATCGGCTAAGGAAGTATAGCTAATTGTAAGGTGAGATATGAGCGACCATAAGTAATTTTGCCTATCGGGACATTCCAGAACTTCACTTGGTACTGTTATATTTGAAGCTTGCACGCCGGCAGGAAAGTTAATCGGTTCTTTTATTGACCCGACTTCAAGATAAGAGGAAGGTAAAAAGCCGTTTGATAATGTGGCTTGAATACTTAAGGTTTCCTTCGGAAAGACTTCTTCTTCCATGCTCGGGCCGAAAAGTCTTAAATAAGTTTCATTCATATCATTTGACAGAGTTCTTCTAAAGGCAGAATAGAATCTTTTAAAATTATATTCAGGGTCATTTGTTTCTAAAATATCATGAGCTGTAATAGGTATATATTTGTACTGTTCAATTTTATTTTCACTTATTCCAGTTATTGTATCGATAGAATAAATCTCTTTGCTTTTTCTTCTGTCTAAATCAGGAATAATATAGTATTCAGGCAGACGCTGGTTGACTATTACTTCCTCCGTTGAACCGGAAAACAAGTTAACGATTGGAGCACAATGAATTAGAATATCATTTTGATTCGGATATTTTTCTTTTAGCAATTTCCTATCAAATTCTATCTTAATTTCAAAGGGATTTGATTCACCTGAGTCTTTAAATTTTTCCAGCCCTTTTATATTTATAAAAAAAAATTTTTCTTGGAATGAAAAATATTCATGCAGTAACCTGAAACCGGAAAAAGTTTGTTTTGAATAAGGTAGAATTGCATTGTTGATGTCGTCTATGCCCTTTGTTAATTCCGGGATACCAATTCTAAAATCATTTATATTTTGAAATTGACTTTTGTTATCAATTAATTCTTTTATTGAAACAGAAGAAACATATCTGGTTAAATATAGAAGAAGATTATATTTTACTGAAGCAGAGCCTTGAAGATAGATTTGAAAGTTGCTCATATTCAAAGCCGTATAGTTAATATTTCTTTCAGGCTGAATTTTTAAGATTAAAAAAGAATTGCCTTGCGGTGTCTCTTCAAATCTTATTTGATCCAATTTCATTGGACGAACTGTTAAGTCCTGGGTGGTTCTGAAAATAAATTCCGCCGGTTCTTCTTTTTCAGTTATTCTGCTTTTTTCCTGCGGCCCGGCATGAACTTTATATTTAACTTTATATTTTCCTGTAAGAGTCTGAATTTCACTTCCTCTATCTATAGTTACAGCTTGAGTAATTGCACCGGTTTTAGGTTTTGCCTGCAAAATAGCGCATGATGGAAATGGTTTTAATAAATGAGGAAATAATATTTCTAAAACGCCGCCAGCAATTTCCGGAAACTCATCATCCAGTCTTTCATGAATTCTACCCGCTAAAAATGCAAAGCCTTCCATTAATCTTTCAACAAACGGATCTTTTCTTTCTCTTTCCGAAAAGCGTAGCTTAGAGCCTAACGTAGGATGTTTCTTGCTAAATTCTTCTCCAGCAACTTGGAGAAAATTATATTCACGTTCGAAATATTTGTCGCTGCTCATAATGGATAATATAGTAGATTAGTTTAGGAAAATTCTTTGTAAAGATGCTGAAACAAGTATAGCAAGACAATGCTAATCGGTAAGAAAGCTTGTTTTGGAA
>CAZRMA010000332.1:0-4723 GCA_964600655.1 uncultured Ignavibacteriaceae bacterium | reverse complement strand
CAACTTCATAACTTCCAGCATTCTGCTCTTTACTCACTAAAATCTTAATCAGTCTCTCATCAGAATTGAAAACAGATAGCTCCACTTTTGTTGTATAAGCAACGCAATATTTTATTACTGTTTTATCTTTAAATGGATTAGGATAATTCTGACTTAAAAAAAATTCATTGGGAACAAGATTATTTATAAAGCCATCTTTTATTTGGTTCATATATCATCCCCGATGATTAAATTCATAAAAAATGATCTTTACAGAGATAAGATATTATGAAGTGGATTTCTATCAGATTTGTATTTGATTTTTACAAATTTGTCTTCAATAATTATGAGCTGATTGAAAATGACTAATTTTTGTTGATTTTGTTAAGATATTGGGAAGGGGAGATACCAAATTGTTTTTTAAAGCATTCGGTAAAGTAAGCAGAACTATTAAAACCAACTTCCATGGCAATTAGGGATATATTACCAAATTTCTTTTCCATTAATTCAGTGGATTTTATTAGTCTTATTCTGCGAATCAATTCAACTGGAGATTCGCCTGTCAAGGAGACTAGTTTTTTGTGCAATAGTGAACGGCTTATAAATAATTTTTCAGCAAGTAATTCTACATTAAATGATTCTGAGGACATATTTCCGGATATTGTACCTATAACTTTATTTAAAAATTCTTTATCTAAATTACTAACATTCGAATCCTCCAATTCGAGCAATCCATGCTTTCTAAAATGTTCGTGAATTCGTTTTCTTTGCTCAATTAAATTATTTATTCTCTCAGTTAATTCATTAGGTTCAAAAGGCTTCATTATATAATCATCCGCTCCGATTTTAAACCCATTAATTTTATCCTGGCTAGTTGCTTTTGCTGTAAGTAAAATTATCGGAATATGACTTGTGCGTTCATCAGATTTTAACTTGTCACAAAGTTTAAAGCCATCCAACTTCGGCATCATAACATCACTGATAATTAAATCCGGAATTTGACCGATAGATTTTCCCCAGCCTTCCTCACCATCGCAAGCTTCAATAATATTAAAATTATTTTCTAAATTCTGTTTGATGTAGTTCCGCACATCATAATTATCTTCTACTATCAATAAAACTGGTTTACCATTTTCACTTATGTAATTGTAATTATTATATATTATTGGTTCTTCAACAACCGATTCAGTATGAATGGTTAATAAGTTGTCATCATCATCATTAGTAAAAATCTCTTCAGGTTTTAAATGATCTTTACCTAATGGAATATTGACTTTAAAAGTTGTCCCTTTTCCTTCTAGACTTTCCACTTCAATAGTCCCTTTATGAAGCTCTATTAATTCTTTAGTAAAAGCTAAACCTATGCCTGTACCTTCATACTCCCGGGTATGAGCTTGATCCACTTGATAGAAACGGTCAAATATTTTTGGTAATTTTTCTTTTGGAATTCCTACCCCGGTATCACTTATACTCACAGTAAAAAATCTATCGCTGCTTTCTGCCTTAACTATAATTTTTCCGCCTTCAGGGGTAAATTTAAAAGCATTAGAAAGCACATTAGTAATTATCTTCTCAATTTTTTCTTTGTCAACGTATACAATAATTGCTTCTTTACTGGAAATGAATTTAAGTGTGATATTTTTTCTTTCTGCATAACTCGTAAAAGAAAGCACTATAGCTTTTAAAAAGGGAATTATATTTTGAGGAGAGATTCTTAGTTTCATATTTCCGGATTCAAGCTTAGCAATTTCAAGGAGCTGATTCACTAAATTGAGTAATCTTTTTGCATTTTTATGAACTACGCTTAATTTTTCTTTTGAATTTTGTTCTTTGGTTTCATCAATCATCTGTTTAACTGGACCGAGTATTAAAGTTAAAGGTGTTCTGAATTCGTGCGATATATTTGTAAAGAAACTTGTTTTTAAATTCGATAATTCTTCAAGTTTCTCAGCATGTTCAGATTCAAGTTCAAGTTTATTTTTTAATTTCTGTCTATTTAAATAAAACTTTGTTGAAGAAATAAAAATAAAAATGATAACTACGGATAATATCATATAGGCCCACCAGGTCTTCCACCATGGGGGAGTAATGATTATTTTTATAGCAGCTTCATTTTTACTCCAGACCCCGTCCCTATTTGAAGCCAATACTCTAAATATATAATTCCCGGGACTAAGGTTTGTATAGGTTGCATTTCTCTGGTATTCAGCATTAACCCATTCTTCATCAAAATTTTCTAAAAAGTATTTGTATTTATTTTTATTAGGCTCACTAAAATGTATACCTACAAAATCGAACCGAAGATCATTTTGATTATATGGAAGAGTGATTCCCTTAGCTTCCGGGATAAAACCATTGTAATTAAGTTTCTCTTTGGGTTTGTTAAATAACGATAAATTACTTATTACCACCTGCGGCGGTGTGGGGTCATCCTTTATGCTGTCGGGATGAAAAACAACTAGACCTTCGCCGGTATTAAAAAACATAGTGCCATCCGGACCCTTGCATTGACCAAATGGTGAAAAGAAATTATCTGCAAGACCATCTTCCTCAGTAAAATGTTTAATGGTTCTTGTGCTCGCGTTAAATTTTAACAATCCATTATCAGTTTTAATCCAAAGATTATTATGGTCGTCCTCTAAAATTCCCCAAATTGAATTGGAAGCCACTCCATCTTCTTTATCATAACATGTAATAACAGAATCATTCGTGCGATCATATAAATTTAATCCCGAAAAATAGTCTCCCACCCAAAAGTTTCCTTTCAAATCTTCGTGGACTGCCAAGACACAACTGAAACCGCATTTAATAAACTTTTCTGTTTTTCTATCGAATTTATTCAAGCCGCCTAGATTAGTACCTACCCATAACGTACCGGCGCGGTCTTCGAAAAGCACTCTTGGCTGATTTTGGCTCAAACTTAACGGATCATTTGGGTCGTGCTTGTAATTTGTTAGCTTATTTTTATTTATGTCATATTTATAAAGCCCAAAACCATCGGTGCCTATCCACAAAAAACCTTGACTGTCTTGAATCAGGGCGGCTATAATCTTATTGGCTAAGTTTGTTGTTTCGGCAGGATCATTAAAATAAAATTTGTACGATTCATTTTTAGGATTAAATCTTATTAATCCTTGATTAATTGTTCCCAGCCAAATATCACCGGCTCTATCTGATATGCAAGCGTAAATAGGAGTATTATTTACAAGTGGTTCATTTTGAAGATAATGTTGAAATTTGCCGGTTTCAATATTGTACTTATCTAAACCATTGCGAGTGCTAAACCAAATAAATCCATTTTGATCATATGTTAGAGAATTAACAAATGAATGACTTAAGCTATTTATATTATTCGGGTCATTCTTTAAAGACCAAAATTTATTTTTCACTCTATCCCATTTAAAAAGACCCGTACCCCAGGTGCCAATCCAGAGAATACCGGAGCGATCTTCATAAAGAGAATAGATCCTATCACTGTAACTGTTTAAGGGATCATCCGGAAACAGTTTATGCTGCTGATAATTTTCTGTGACCGGGTTCAAACAGAAGATTCCTTTCTCCCCCTCATAAAAGCCGCACCAAATTAATCCGTTCTTATCCGTACATATACTCCCATTGCAAAAACTTGGTTTTTTCTCCCGACTATCCTCAACAATTGGAAATTCAATAAATGTTTTCACTTCTTTTGTTTGTGAATCAAATCTTGATAACGTATGAAATGAAGCCATCCAAATTTTCCCCTCTTTCGTTTTATAGAATGCCTGAATCCAGCCAATTTTTTTATCGGCAATACTGTCATCTTCGAAGCTATATTTTGAAAGTATTTTTTCCCCGACCTTAAATGCCCATAATCCATTCATATCTGTCCCGAGAAGAATATCTCCCGATGCCGGGTCCTCGATCAAAGCATTTACAGGCAGATAGTACCCGCCGACTGCAGATGCTGAAAGTACATTTGAATCTGATTCGGTAAAGTAGTATCTGGTGAAAGTATCATCCCTGCGGTTAAGTAAATTAAGTCCCTCGTGAGTCCCAACCCAAAACCTCCCTTTTTTATCTTCATAAATAGAGTGTATTTTATTACTGCTTATACTCTTAATATTATCAACAGCATATTTGTAGGATTTAAATGATTCTTTTGCACGGTCAAATTTAAACAAACCATTCAGCGTCCCTATCCAGAGTTCTTTATTTTTGTCTTCATAAATAGCAATTATTCCTTTTAGAGAGGTGTTGTCGGCTTCTTTCTCCGGGTGAAAATTGGTCATAGTATAACCATTGTATCTAGCCAAACCATTTTGTGTCCCTAACCATAAATAGCCGAAGTGATCCTGTAGAATACACGTCACACTATTTTCAGGCAGACCATTTTCAATAGAAATATTTTCAAATACAGGTGTTATAAAATTTTGTTTGTTTTGCGAAAATGAAGTAAGGCAGAAAAAATAAAACGAAAGAAGCAAAACAATAAATGATTTTAATTTTTGATTTTGAATCACCCTTGCCCCACTCATAAGTTCCCGCTAAAATGTTAACTACGCAAAAATTATTTTCGTTTAACGAAATGGATGTGCTTGAAATACTTTTTAGGGTGAGGAGACTCGAATGAAATTTTAGAGAACAATGTATTAATGCCCCTAAAAGAAAAATACTGACTTAATGTTATGGTAATAAAAAGATAAAGTCAATAAAAATCTTAATTGTCAGAAAATTTGAGCTTGCTTAAAGCAGAAAAGACAGAATA
>CAZRMA010000331.1:0-4723 GCA_964600655.1 uncultured Ignavibacteriaceae bacterium | reverse complement strand
AATCGGTAAAGGAAAAGTATTATTGATGAATACTGCCCCCGTGTTAAGCTGGTCAAACTTTCCGATAAAAAGTATATTTGTGCCTTTAATGAACAAAGCGGTTTATTATCTTTCTTCTAAAGATAGAAATGAAAATGATTTCATTGCCGGAAATACAATCAGCATTCGCTTACCAGAAATTAGTTCGCCGCAATTGAAAATTGATAGACCGGATCATACTGAGGAATTTATAAATCTTGAAGATTCAGCTAATTTAAATTATCTGACTTATAATAAAACAAATTTAATCGGGAATTATAAAATTTACAGTAATGATAAAGTAATTGAGGATTTTTCAGTTAATGATAATCCACTTGAATCTTCAACGGAATATCTTAATAACAAGCAGCTTGAAGATTATCTAAAAAAAATAAACTTCAAAGGAAAACACTTTGTAATAAATAAAAATCAAAACCCGGCAGAAGTTGTTTTGCAGTCAAGATTTGGTTCAGAGCTTTGGAAGTATTTTTTATTAGCTGCATTGATTTTAGCTTTAGTTGAAATGACAATTGCCAGAAATTCGAAAATGGAATTAATTACAAAAGAATAAACTAATTTTGAATAAATTGAAATATCATTTGCAGGGAATGACTGAATGAAGAGAATGGTTGAATGACATTAATATTTGAATATTTAATTTTACGGGAACTAAAATTTTAATGATTGAAATTTCTAATAATCATATTGAACGTGCGATATTAGTTGCTTTAAATACTAAATATTTAAATCGTGAAATTGTTGAAGAGCATTTGTCTGAACTCGAAGAATTAGCTATTACAGCTGGAGCTGAAACTGTTATTAAAGTAATGCAAGATAGATATGCAATGGATCCGGCTTTTTATGTTGGGAAGGGAAAAGCCGAAGAGCTTGCCCAGCTTACTGAGCTAAATAATATTGATCTTGTTATTTTTGATGATGATTTATCTCCCGTTCAGGTTCGAAATCTTGAAAAGTTAGTGAACAAAAAAATTATTGATAGAAGTGGATTAATATTAGATATTTTTGCTTCGCGTGCAAAAACAAAGGAAGCAAAAACGCAGGTTGAGCTTGCACAGCTTCAATACATGCTTCCAAGATTAACAAGGGCATGGACTCACCTCTCAAAGCAGTACGGCGGAATTGGAACTAAAGGCCCGGGTGAAACACAAATTGAAACCGACCGTAGAATGATCCGGACTAGAATAAGTCATCTAAAAGAGAAACTAACTAAGATTGAATCACAGAGGGAAACTCAAAGCTTAAGCAGAAAAGATATAATTAAAATTTCATTGGTCGGTTATACTAATGCCGGCAAATCTACATTATTTAACCTTTTAACTTCTTCGGATGTTTTTGCAGAAGATAAATTATTTGCAACTCTCGATTCAACTACACGTTCATTGGAATTAAATAAAAATCAAAAAATACTGTTAAGCGATACTGTCGGATTTATAAGAAAACTTCCTCCTAACTTGATTGCGTCATTTAAAAGTACACTGAATGAAGTAAGAGATGCAGATATGATATTACACGTTATTGATTTGGCACATCAGTATTATGAGGATCATATTCAAGTTGTTGAAGATACTCTAAAAGAATTCGGTGGAAATAAAAAAACAATTATCAAAGTATTTAATAAAGTTGATTTGATTAAAGATAAATCTAAAATTAATTATGTATTGAATAAATTTGATAAGGCTGTTGTTATTTCAGCACAACGCGGTATAAATATCTCATCACTTAAAGATAAAATTTTAGGAATAATTGAAGAAGAATTTGTAGAAGAAAATGTAGATATCGATATAAATGATTCTAAAATAGTTGCTAAAATTCATTCGCTCGCTGAAGTATTGAATACAGGCTACGATGAGAATGTTATTCATCTTACCTACAAAGCAAATAAAGAAAATTCTCAAAAAATAAAAAAAATTATTTATGGCAAATAAAAAACTTATTGTCGATGGGACCTCACTCTCATTAGATAAAATTGAAAATTTTTTATCAAAAAACCTTCAAGTAGAAATATCCGCAAAAGCAAAAACAAAAATCAAAAAGTCTCGTGCCTTAATTGAAAAATGGGTTGAAAATAATGAAGTGATTTATGGTGTAACAACGGGCTTTGGTGAGTTTTCAAATGTGAATATTAGCACGAAAGATATTTTAAGGTTGCAGGAGAATTTGATTTTAAGTCATTCAGTTGGCTGTGGTGATAATTTGCCACCGTTGATTGTAAAGATAATGATGCTGCTTCGTTTAAATGCTTTAGCTCGCGGATATTCGGGAATAAAATTGGAAACACTTCAGCTGCTTGTTAATATGATGAACAACAATATCATACCTGTTATTCCTTCTCAAGGTTCTGTTGGCTCAAGCGGTGATCTTGTTCAACTCTCACATTTGGTTTTGGCTATGATTGGGAAGGGGAGAGTTCAATTAATAAAAAATATTAATGATGAAAATGTTTCTTCTGAGAAAATTATTTTTGCTAAACAAGGATTAAATAAGTTCGGATTAAAACCAATTGTACTTGAAGCGAAAGAAGGAATAGCATTAATCAACGGCACACAAATGATGACTGCGTTTGCTTCGTATATATCAATACAAGCTAAAAAATTAATTAAACTTGCTGATTCGTCTGCTGCAATTTCTCACGAGGCATTACGTGCTACTGACAAAGCATTTGATAAAAGAATTCATGAGCTGCGTCCTTTCCCGGGGCAGATTACTACAGCAAAAAATATTTTAAATTTGATTTACAACAGTGAAATAAGAAATTCTCACTTAAAAAATGATCCGCGTGTACAAGATGCTTATTCAATAAGATGTGTACCGCAAATTCATGGTGCTTCAAGAGATGCAATCGATTATGTAGTATCAAGAGTTGAGATTGAAATAAATTCTGTTAATGATAATCCAATCATTTTTCCGGAAACAGAAGAACATATTGAAGGAGGAAATTTTCATGGACAATCAATGGCACTTGCCATGGATTTTATGTCTATCGCATTATCTGAATTAGCTAATGTTTCCGAAAGAAGAATTGAAAGAATGGTGAACGGTGCTTTAAGCGGACTGCCAAGATTTCTTGCTGTCGAAGGCGGATTAAATTCAGGTTTGATGATAGCACAATACACAGCTGCAAGTTTGGTTTCCGAAAATAAAGTTTTAGCACATCCGGCAAGTGTAGATTCAATTCCGACGTCTGCTAATCAAGAAGATCACAATTCGATGGGATCAATTGCTGCACAGAAATGTTATAAGATTATGCAGAATCTTCAGAACGTTTTAGCGATAGAATTTATGACTGCGGCACAAGCACTTGAATTTTTAAAACCGCTAAAATGCGGTGTGGGAACTTCAATTATTTATAAAAAAATTAGAGAAGTGGTTAAGCCGTTAAAAACTGATAGAGTTTTATATGATGATATTGCTAAAGTTTTAAAATTGATTAAATCGAATGAATTGCTTTCATCAGTTGAAAAAACAGTTGATATGAAATAAAATTGTAATAAATTAACTAAATGTATCCTTTTCTATTTAAATTGAGGACTAAATAAATTATTATATTTTAAGGGATTATGGAACTAGTATATCTTTTCATCGGACTCATAATTGGATTTTTAATAGCGTGGTTTTATGCGAAATCCAAAAGCCAAGATTTTGGGATTACAAAAACAGAAGTTGATGAATTGGAAAATAAAATTGATTCTCTCTCAATTGAAAAAGGGAAAATTGAAGAGAGATTTAATAGCATTGAAGAAAATTATAAGACTGCGTCCAATGATCTAAATAAAGAAAGAGAAAAGGTTTTAAATCTTAATTCAGATCTTTCTGCAATAAATGAAAAGAATTTGAATCTTCAGGAAAAACTATCAGAACAAAAAAACGAACTAGAGAATCTTCAAGATAAATTCACTAAAGAATTTGAAAATCTTGCTAATAAAATATTTGAAGAGAAGGGAAATAAATTTACTGAACAAAACAAAGAAAAGTTAAACGAAATCTTAAATCCATTAAAAGATAAAATTTCTGAATTCGAAAAGAAAGTTGAAGAAAGCAATAAAGAAAGTATCAAGGGACACGCATCGCTTAAAGAACAGCTTTCAATGTTAAAGGATATGAATCAGCAGATTACGCAAGAAGCAAAAAATCTTACTCAAGCATTAAAAGGACAAACTAAAACTCAAGGGAACTGGGGTGAATTTATTCTCGAAAGTGTGCTTGAAAAATCCGGGTTAGTTAAGAATAGGGAATACGTTGTTCAGGAGAGTATTACAACTGAATCCGGGAAAAGATTTCAACCGGATGTAATAATTAAGCTGCCAGAAAATAAGAGTATTATTATCGATTCAAAAGTCTCACTTATTGCATATGAAAAATTTGTTTCGGAAGAAAATGAAAAAGAAAAGCAATTGGCTTTGCGCGAACATATAACTTCAATTCGAAATCATATTAAAAATTTAAGCGGGAAAAATTATCAAAATCTATATCAGCTTGAAAGCCTTGATTTTGTCTTAATGTTTATGCCTATCGAACCGGCTTTTGCACTTGCAGTTCAATCTGATGCTTCGTTGTTTAATGATGCTTTTGAAATGAATATTGTTATTGTAAGCCCATCCACATTACTCGCAACATTGCGCACAATTTCAAGTATTTGGAGACAGGAAAATCAAAATAAAAATGCTATGGAAATTGCAAGGCAAAG
>CAZRMA010000330.1:0-4737 GCA_964600655.1 uncultured Ignavibacteriaceae bacterium | reverse complement strand
TTCTTTTAAAGGAAGGTTTAATGCATCACCATTGATCAAGGAATATTCATTTAAATATTCATGCTGATTTTTAAGACGAAAGGAATCAACATCAAAACTAACTACAGAATTTTTATTTGAAAATATTTTTGATGTTCCTCCCAATCCCGAACCCAAATCAAGAACTTTCAAATTTTCACAAATGGAATAATGCTTTAGTAAGTCAAAAACAAATTGCCCTCTGTTAATCGATACATCTCTTCCCCTTTTCCATCTTTCATAATTAGGATGGGAATCATCTAACCAAAATTTTATTTCATTAGAACTTGTCATCTCTTGACCAAACAATCCTTCTCTTTGAAAACTTAAATTTGGAAAAGATTTTGACTTTTGACTTTTGATATTTGACTTATTTACTTCCATTTATCTTTTCTAAATAAAGCATTAAAAAAATTGATAATTATAAATGCTTCATAAACTATTTGCATCAAAATTATTTTTCCTATTTTAAAATTATAACCGAACTTTTTCTGAAAAGACAAAACTATAATTTCATCACAGATAATTTTAATTACAAAAGGAACTACAAAAAATATATTTACAAAAACTAAGATTGGTGAAAAGAATAGAGCTAAGTTCAAAAGATGCCAGAATCCTAAAATTATTTTTTGATGGAGAAGATAATGAAATGAAGTTTTAGTATGTCTCGCTTTTTGAGAGGAATAATCTTCCAAAGTTTTTTTAGAAGAAGAAAAAACAAAAGCCTCTTTATCTGTTACAAATTCGATTTTCATTTTATTTATTATTGCTTCTCTTAAAAGCAGATCATCGTCGCCGCTTAAAGTTTCTAGTGTATTTTTATAACCTTCAATTTTTTCAAATGCCTTTTTACTAAATCCAAAACTTCTGGCTGCTGCTGAATAAGGATATCCTAAATTTGCTAATGAAAATGTGAGTATTGAGGATCTTAAATTTTCAAAACCAGAATAATTACCAATGAAAGATTTATCTGAATAAAGCGGAGCAATTCCAAAAACAAAATCAAAACCTTGTGTAAATTTTTTAGAGAAAGATTTTAACCATCCTGGTTCAGGCCTGCAATCTGCATCTGTAATCATTATGAATGAAAATTTCGCTTTTGTTATCCCGAATGTTAATGCTCCTTTTTTTGCAAGTGACGGTTCATTTTCATTCGGATGTATGGAAATATTGTCATGCTCTTTGATTAATCCTTTTACTATTTCTAAAGTATTGTCGTTAGAATGATCATCAATTATAATTACTTCAAAATTATCTTTGGGGTAATCAAGTTTACTTAACGAATTCACAAGGCTTTCGATATTTGCAGTTTCATTTTTAGCAGAAACAACAATTGAAATTTTTACATCCTGAAGAAGAAGAGAATCCTGCACCGATCCTGAGATATTTTTGAACAAATCTTTCAAGGAAATGTTGATAAGAAATAATGATAGGAAGAACAAGAAAATGAGAATAATAATTACCGTAAAAATTGTCATAATTACCCGATGCAATGTGGTAAATTCTGAAAAAACAAATGATATCCCTCGAAATAAAATAGAAAATAATTCAATAAAAAAGGCTCGATTATTGAAGCTAATTGAATTCTGATTGTTCTAATAAAAACCAATTTACAAATATTTTCTAATACAGCATATATAACTTATTTATTTACAAAGCTATAAGGGAGGAAATCTTGAAAAAGATTTACACACTATTTGTTTTAATAACTATGATATTGTTATTAAGCAGTTCACTTTACTCGCAATATTTATTAAACGAAAATTTTAACACTATGACTTCAGGACAAAAAATTCCACCGCCTGGCTGGGTATTTGGACAAGGTGAGTTTCCAACATTGTCTAATTATAATTATCAGTCCGGATGGAAAGGTAAAGATTTTGGAAATGTTACTAGCGGACCCAATGAAGTAGCCTTAGCGGTCGATATTTATGGGATTTCGAGAAGGTGCTGGGCAATTACGCCGGCAGTAGATTTAAGTGCAACCACTACTAAAGAATTATCATTTGATATTGCATTAACTAATTTCAATAGTACTACACAGGGAAGTTTGGATACTGACGATGATTCTGTTTTTGTCGCTTATTCTTTGGATGGCGGCTTTACCTGGAGCTATTCCCAAATTTTAAAAGTGTTCAAGGGCGGAGATGTAATATCTGCAAGCGGACAAAATGAAGTTATTGATTTAACTTCTATCGGTTCACAAACAAATGTTTCTTTTGCTTTTTATGGAGTTTCAAGGCAAACAGGCAATGATATCGATTTTTTTGTAGATAATGTAAAAGTGGGAGGCAGCTCAGCTTACGATATGGAAGCAACTTCAATTTTATCACCTAGTGGCGTTTTAAACTCGAACAGTGCTACAGTGAAAGCAGTTTTTTCAAATATAGGATTGAATAGTATTTCTGGAAAATATTATGCAAGAATTTTGGATCCTAATTCTGCTCAAATATTTTATGACAGCGTTTCATTTAGTAATTCCGCTGCAAATGAAATAGATACAGTTTCTTTTGGGCAAGTATCACTTTCAATAAACGGGACATATACAATTAGAGCAATTGCTATTGCAAGCGGAGATTTGAATCATTCTAACGACAGCATTAATGCAAATTTTAATGTTTCAATGACCACAAATAACTTAGTGGTTGTTTATGATAATTCAAGTGCTCAGGAACTTGAAAATAAAGCCGCTGTTTTCGATGCATTAAATTCATTAGGCATATCCTATGATTCTTTAGATAGGAGTTCATCAACACCAAATATTACTCCATGGAAAGACGTTATTTGGTGCGAAGAAGGAGATATCCCTCAAGCTGAACGCAATGCGATTATAACATTTTTAAACGCAGGAACGAGCAATAACCAAAAAACATTTTTAATTGCTGGTGATGATATAGGATTTAATCATGGAAAATCTGGCCAGCCAGGCTATGATTCTGTTTTTTACTCTTATTATTTACATGCCAAATTCTTCTCTGACGATGTGAGCACTTTATTTGATAATTATGGTATTGTTGGCCAAAATGTTAACGGCACCTTACATGATTCACTCAATTCATTATATCCTGACGCAATTGGAACTGAATTTGGTTCGGTCGCCGCATATAGGTTTGCATACCTATCTTCACAATCTGATACTGTTGCAGGAGTTGCATTTGATGGGCCAACTTACAATGTAATTTATTACCCTTTCGAATTTAGAGAAGTAATTTCAAATGTTACTCCTAGTTGTAAACAGCTAATTTCAGGTTCATTAGATTGGCTAGAAAACGCAGCAGGCAATGTCCCTGTTGAATTAGAATCTTTTGCTGCAAATGCATTAGAAAATAATGTTTCATTAAGCTGGATTACGGCAACGGAGACAAATAACAGCGGTTTTGCTGTAGAAAGAAAATTTGAAGATAATTCATTTAAGCAAATTGCATATGTTAAAGGAAATGGAACAACAACAAACAAATCAACTTATGCTTACAAAGATGAAAATCTTTCCCCAGGTACTTATACATATAGATTAAGACAAGTTGATTTTGACGGCTCTTATAAAGTATACAATGAATCAACTGTTAAAATTTCTGCACCAAAATCATTTACTTTGGATCAAAATTATCCTAATCCCTTTAACCCAACTACAACTATAAAATTCTCAATACCAAACGACCAATTTGTCAGCTTAACAATTCACAATATACTCGGAGAAAAAGTTGCCACGTTGGTAAACAATAAAATTTCTGCCGGAACGCATGAAGTAAATTTCAATGCAAGTAACTTAGCCAGCGGAGTTTATGTTTATATTCTGTCAGTTGGTAATGATGGTTCAAACTCAGGGCAGAATTTTATATCAACTAAAAAAATGATTTTGATGAAATAATTATTTGTTTTGATTATAATTGATAATAAATTGTTGTAGGATTAGTTAACCATTTACTAAATTTAATAGCCGCTTAAGTTAGCGGCTTTTTATTTTATAACTGAAATGATAATTTAATAAATTATTCCTTCCATTTATAAACACGTACATAATCAATAAGCATTTGAGTAGGATAAGCTGTCATGTCAATTCCCTGCTGCCCTCCCCAACTGCCGCCAATAGCAAGGTTAAGAATGAAATGAAAATTTTTGTCAAACGGCCAAACCTGCCAGCCGGTGTGTTCATTTTTAAAAGTGAAATATTTTGTTGAATCAACAAAAATGCTTAGTGAATCTGCATACCATTCAAGAGCATATACATGAAATTCTTCTTGTGCATCCGGGATTCTTATTGTTGCAGTTTTCCCGGTGTTAATTTTCCAATTATATTTATTGGTGTGAGTAGAACCGTGAATTACTCCAGGATCATATCCAACATGTTCCATAATATCTATCTCGCCGTTATCAGGCCATCCGCCGTTTCCATAAGTCCAGTTAGTAGGCAGCATCCATATAGCAGGCCAGGTTCCTCTTCCTTTGGGAATTTTTGCACGAACTTCAAACCTGCCGTAAGTCCAGTTGCCGGTATTTGTACTTAACAATCTTGCTGATGTAAAATAATTGCTGCCGGCAATTTCTCTTCTTGCTTCAATTATTAAATTACCATTTTCAACGCGAGCGTTGCTGTCTCTTTTAAAAGTATAATATTGAAGTTCATTATTGCCCCAGCCGTCACCGCCAACATCATAACCCCATTTTGTTGAATCAGGCAAGCCGGTATAATTAAATTCATCCGACCAAACTAAATCCCAG
>CAZRMA010000329.1:0-4772 GCA_964600655.1 uncultured Ignavibacteriaceae bacterium | reverse complement strand
TGCCGGTTTTTTCGCCAAGTCCATAAAATTTTTCGTCATCAAATAATTTTTTAAAGACCCTTAATTCATCGCAATCATAACTTACACCAAAACTTTTATCGTCTTCATTTAAAAGACTACCATTGCTATCATATATGCTAACACGGCATGGCGATTTGGAAATTTTTATTTTTAATTCATTGGTAGTAATTTCATAATAATCTGGCTGCTCAGTGAGATTATAAATGACCTTGGCTGGTTTGTAAACAACAGCATAGGATGGAACGTTTGAAAATTCATCCTTATTTGTATAACGGAATCTAATTATGTTATCAGCTACGACATAAAGATTGAGCTTTGCGTTGCTCAGAATGAATTCCATTCTATCATTATATTTTTTGCTGGAAATTATATCTCCAACATATTTAAATTCAGCTTGTGAAATTTTAGTCATAGATAACAATATTAACAGAATGAAAAAATATTTACCCATCACTTAGCCCCAAATTAATGAAAAAGGATTTGTATTAGATTATAATTACATTGCTGCGAACTCAAATTTAACTAAACAGATTTTCAATAGAAAATCCCCTTGCAATTATGTTTTACAGTTCAATTATTCAGAAAGAAGAGAAGGAGAAAAGGAGTAATTTTTTTAAATAAGGATTTCTTTAATGTGTGATTAATACTGATACCAGAGAAGAAATAGTTTTTTTTACTATATAAATAATCGTAGATCCAAATGAGCGTTCAATTAAATTTTAAGATTACCTTTCCATCCCCAATGTAATTTGGAAATATTTGTCGGTATATAAAAATTTTTTATCTATTTCGATTCATTTTCGATAAGCATCAATTTTTGTTTTTCTAAAAGAATATTTTTTTTAAGCCTTTCCCCAAATTTTTTGGCGGCATATTCGGTATAAAATTTTTTATTTTTTATAAAATTAAGCTGATTTTTTTGCCACTCCAAATCTGAATATTTTATCCTATAAAGAAGTTCCCATTCTTGTCTTAAAAGCTTGCCTTTAAAATCGAAGTTTTCATTCCCAATATGTGCAAGATCAGCATCCTTTATTATTTTTTCATTTATACTTTTCGGTACCTGATTATTTTTTGTAATTAAAATTATGTTTTTAATTTGTTCAATTTTATGTTTGTCATAGTTTTCCTTCGTCAGATACTGCTCCATAATTCGGGCGCTTTTTTCTTCATGATCATCACTGGAAAATATATATCCGGTATCATGAAACCATGCAGCGAGTAATAAAATTTCAATTTCCCCATCCGGTAATTTTGAATGTTCGGCAATTTCTAGGCATGTGTCAGCCACTTCCCGAGTGTGCGTGATGTTATGGTACAAATAATCTTTAGATAATTTTTCATTAAAAAGTATTGTTACATCATTTTTTACTTTATCAATCAAGTTAAAATTTACAGACATTTCTATTTCCGGCAATAAATTGCATACAATTATTGATGTTACTGATCGTTTTATGTGTGAAGTTAAGAAGTTTAGTTTATAAATGGTAGCTAATATGCTGGAAGAATAACATTCGTAATAAAACTGTGATAAACACCATAGTGTATTAAAAATAAATTGATTTTAAAGAAGGATTGAATGAATTAGAAAGAAAACTACTAAGTTTTTTCTAAATATTTTTGTGCCAGTGATTTTCTTTTCTCATAAGCTTCGCGTGAAATTTTAATGTCTTCAATAAATTGCGGAAGTTCTCTTAACAGCATTGCCTGCGGACCGTCTACTAAGGCTTTTAATGGTGCCGGATGGAAATCAATTAAAATCATATTAGCACCAGCAATTACGCCTTGAGCAGCAGCATGAAGTATATCCAAAATTCCATCTGGTGAGATTTCTCTTGATCCAACTGAATGCGATGGATCAATGCACACTGGCATTCTAGTTAATCTCTTAACTGCCGGCACTTGTGCAAAGTCAACAAGATTTCTATGCGGATCAGAGAAGGATGTTTTCATACCTCGCAGACAAAATATAACATTTGCATTTCCCTCGCTTGCCAAATATTCTGCAGCATTAAGAGATTCACTTAATGTGATACCAAATCCCCTTTTTAATAAAACCGGATATTCATTTTGCCTGCCGATTGATTTTAACAATTCAAAATTTTGAGTATTCCTAGTTCCAACTTGAAGCATAACCCCGGTCGGTCTCCCGGTTTCTTCTAATACTGAATCAATTTCCTCAATGTGATTTTCATGAGTTATTTCCATGGCTATAATTTTAATCCCGTACTTCCCGGCAAGTTCAAAAACATAATGCAGACAATTTTTGCCATGCCCTTGAAATGAATACGGATTTGTCCGCGGTTTATAGGCACCCATCCTCGTACAAACTTGACCATTCTCTTTCAATGCTTTCATCATCATCTCAACATGTTCTTTTGTATCTACTGCACATAGTCCGGCAAAAATATTTAAATTATCCTGGCTAAAGTGAACACCATTATAGTTAAAGCCCGTCGCCCGCATACCATCTTTATGTCTGCCAAGAATTCTATATTCCTGTGATACTCTAACAACTCTTTCAACTGCCGGCAGGGTTTCGATTTGTTCCTTATTTAAAGCAGCGGTATCACCAAATAAATAAATTTCAGTTAAAAGCTGCAGTTTGCCTTGAACTAAATGTTTTTGAATGCGGACATTAGGAAGATCATTTAAATAATCCCAGGTCTTTTTGAATTCTTCCGAATTTTCATTTGTATTTGCGTGCAGTATAACTATCATAAAAATCTTAGATGCCTTTCCAATACATAATTAAAATGAAAAGTAAATTTAGATAAAGCAAAACCAAAATTGAAAAAATAATTGAAGTAAAATTCATGGAAATGAATATATATTACTAAAAACAAATAACTATAAATGTAATTCGCTTTCTTTGAGCAATCCAACCATTAAACCGGATGCAATTAATGCCAAAATAAATGCCCCAAACCAAAGTGTTTCTGGCCCGAAATGTTCTAGGACCATCATTCCAAGCCAGGGTCCTATTGTAAATGCTAAACTAAAATTGATCTGATAAAATCCCATATATTCACCTCTACTATTTTCCGGGGCAATTCTGGAAATGAAACTTGCGCTCGCCGGAAATAATATCATTTCTCCAAATGTCCATATTATAATAGTAACTACAAGTCCAATAATATTAATTGCAAATGCCATTCCGCCAAAACCTATTCCAATAAGCATTGCCCCAATGGCCAATGATTTTTTGTCCGTCCAATGATTTAGATAATTATTTAGAGGAACTTCAACTAAAATTATCAAAACAGTGTTTATAGCAAATAAAACTCCATAAGTAGACTCAGAAAAATGAAGGTACTTAACTACAAAAACTGCCATTGCTGCTTGATGCTGAAAATACACAATTACAATTGGGAGTATAGCAATGATTAGAAAAATTAAATTTTTATCTTTTAATGCAGGACTTTGTAATATTGATCTTTTTTTATCACCGACGTTACCTATTGGTTTCGTAGAATTTTCAGCTTTTTGCCATGGAGAATAAACTAAAAATAATCCTGCTCCAATTGATGTGATTCCATCTGCATAAAATAAATAAGAGAAATTTATAACGCTTAAAAAGCCACCGACTATCGGCCCAATACTCATCCCTAGATTTATTGCAAGCCTGTACAATGCAAATGCTGGTTTCCGCTGATCGGCTGAAACAATTTCGGAAATAAGGGATAGATTTGCCGGACGAAACGCTTCGTTTACAACTGCCCAACAAATTGTCATCAATAATAGTGGGATGAAACCGGTCACTAATGGATATATAAATAGTATTAGTCCGGAAAAGATAAGAGATAGTTTCATTTGATTTAAAGCTCCAATACGATCACTTAATCTTCCCACAAAAGGTGCTGTTATCAATGCTCCAAGTCCATACGCAGTAATTATCAATCCTGCGGAACTAGTGGAAATATTAATTCCCTGCGTTAAGTATAACGCTAGAAACGGAAGCACCATTGTACCAGCTCGATTGATAAATGAAGCGACACACATCAGCCAAAGGTCTTTAGGTAGTTTATTTAATCCTTGCCATGGATTCATGGTAAAATAAATTTCTTTTTGATTTGATTAAAAATGAAAACTGGAAGTGCAAATATCTTTAAAAGTTATTTTACTAAAAAATTAATATTTCTTTTAAATTTTTATTTTTTATATTAGAAATATGTTGAATAAATAAACGAATTAAATGCGAATTTATTATTTTTTTGCAATTAATTGCTTGACCAAATATTAAACAATTCAGGATACGTTCGATAATAACTATATGAAAAAAAATTTTTAGTCAAACAAATATTTATGTGTGTAATTAAAAAAACAAGATGATCACAAAACCAATCATAAAATTAACATAAATCTGTTGTATTTAAATTTGACTTTAATTGAGAACAAGTAGACATTTATTGAGTTAACTTCTTTATGAGAAAAGACGATTTCAAAAGTCAGATTCAGAATGATGATTTTCATTTAATGAAAAGATTACATTCTATCCTTAGTTCCATAAACCGTGCGATAGTGAGAATAAGAGAAAAGAATACCCTTCTGGATGAAGTATGTAAAATCATAACTGAAAAGGGAAACTATGACCTGGTTTGGATTGAATTGAAGGTTGAGGATGAAGAAAAATATAATATATCTTCATCCTATTTAAATCGTGAACACTCGCCAATCGATTTATATGAGTTGTCAAATGGAATCTCCGAAAATAAAGATGAAGAAACCATACTGAGGAGAAACGGTTATAG
>CAZRMA010000328.1:0-4773 GCA_964600655.1 uncultured Ignavibacteriaceae bacterium | reverse complement strand
TTTAATTATTTCTTCATCAGTAAAATTTTTATTTAAATACTTTCCACTTATATGATTAAAAGAAGCAAAAATTAATTCGTTCGTCGACGTTAGCGTGCCGTCAATATCAAATATAATACCTTTGTACTTATTCATGTCTTTTCATTTAAATGTTGATTTTACTAATCCTAATTTAAAGTAAAAATAAAAATCTTCCCATCCATGTTTGATGCAGCAAACATATTATCTTTTATATACTGAACAGAATGTACTCGTGCTGTCCCAGTGAAAAATAAAGGTTCCCATGAGTAATCTTTATTTATTAAATAAACCATTCCATCTTTACCTCCAAAAATAATTTTGCCTTTCCATTCAATTGGTTCACATGGCATTGTATCTATTCCAAATTTCATATCAATTTTTTTAATTATTTTTCCAGTCTTAGCTGAAACAATGTAAAATTTATCCTCAAAACTTTTAATCAATAAATCATTATTATCGCTGCTAATCCCAATCGATTCCCAGTTTGAAAAATCTTTTTTTCTCCAAACCGTTGTCCCTTGTAATATGTCAACTGCAGAGACGTACTGATCAGGAGTTGAGATATAAACATTTTTACCATCTGTAACAGGCCAGCATGAGGCAGGGGAATAATAGAAATTTTTATTCTCTGTCCACTTCCAGATTAATGTACCATTTGCAGCATCGATGCAGTAAAGATAATTATCCCAGCTTCCATAGATTACTTTTCCGGAAATAAAAAGCGGCATTGTCTCTATCATTAAATTTGCTGAATGATTTTCCCAAATTTGCTCCAAGGAATATAGATCATAACAATACAAATTTCCGTTTGAAGTCCCAATAATTATTCCGGTAGTTTTAACTCCGTTGTATTGAATTCCTATTTTTACAAGTTGTGAAGTTAATGGTTCTCCAAGTCCAATTACCTGAATTAATTCTCCATTGTTTACATTAATCGTGAACAGATCTCCTTCAATTGTGCCAACGGCTAATATGTCTTTTTCTCTTATAGGTTTGCTGAAAATTGTTTCATTAGTATCATACTTCCATAAAAGTTTTCCACTTAAATTATAACAATAAATTATCCCATCGATTGTACATGCAAAAATTTTATCACCGTTTGTCAACAGTGAGGTCGACATAGAATAATTTAATTCTTTTTGCCATAAAATTTTAACGCTGTCTGAATAAAGTTTAAATTGAAGCGAATCAATAATGGGAATATCTTTCTTAAAATTTTTTGCCCAGCCTCCCCAAAGTTTTTCAGATAATGTTCCAGATGTGTCAACTTGAATTTCGGATAACAAAATAGAATCCGGTTTATTTTCAACAATTGTATAGCCTGCATATTTCGGTCTACTCAAAGTTGATCTTCCCATTGCAGCGGGAATTCCATCAAAGTCTAACAGTTTATTGGCATGGCCATGGCCGACGAAAATTCCTTTAATATTATAATCTCTTAAAAGATTTGTAACTTTAAACCAATTATCCACATCTCCGTCAAGAGGATGGTGCGCGTAAAAATAAATTTCTTCATTCTTGGGAGTTCTCTTTAATTCATTCGTAAGCCATTGCAAATCTTGAGGATCAATATGTCCGCCGCCGCCTCGCCAGGGGATACCGCTTCTTAATCCGATATGATTCTGGTGATTTATTTCATATGAGAATTTATCATCTTTCCATAGATCTACAAATTTTGTTAAACCACTCTCGCTCCATTTTGTATCGTGATTGCCCGGAATAATTAAATAAGGAATTTTTAATTCATCAAGAATTTGTTTCGCGGTGTCTAATTCATCATCTCTGCCCTTTTCTGCAATATCGCCGGTGACAACTACAAATGTTAGACCGTCTCTATCATTTATATCATCAACAACATTTTGTAAATCTATATCAGCATTCGGAGAACCTATGTGAACATCGGAAAGCCATGCATATTTGTAGGACTGAGAATAGCTCGAAAAACTTATAAAAAGAATTAATACTATATGAATAAAAATTTTTTTCAATATAGATTTCCTTTTAAAGAAATAGAAAATTTATTAAGTAAAATTAAGAAAAATTTTATCGAAACGAAGGCGAATTATAAGATCAAGCTCAAGCTAATTGAAATAATCAAACATTCAATCGTATGAACTTTCATTTTTTTTACTTCGTGATTTATACTTAAATTTCTGTTAATCTAATTTTAATTGAAGCTAATGAACAAAATAACTCTCAAAAAGAACGAAGAACGAAGAATAATATCCGGCCATCTTTGGGTATTTAGTAATGAAATTCACAAAATTGACGGTGAACCAGAAAATGGAGATTTAGTTGAAGTCTATGATTCAAAAAATAATCTTCTTGGATCAGGATTCTACAATAAAAACTCACTTATTTCGGTCAGATTATTAAATAATTCAAAAATTGAGAATTTAAAATCATTATTTGAATCAAAACTAAAAAGTGCATTCGAATTAAGAAGGACTTTATATCCAAGTCGAAATTCATTCAGATTTGTTTTTAGCGAGAGTGATTTTTTACCGGGACTTATAATTGACAAATATAATGACACTTTTGTGCTTCAAGTTTATTCTTTCGGAATGGAAAGAAATATCGAAGTAATTTGTGAATTGCTAAAAGATGATTTCAATGCTAAAAATATTTTCACAAAAAATGAAAGTTATTTCAGAAAGCTTGAAGGATTACCTGGAGAAGATAAAATCTATTTGGGAAATAAGAATTTAGAAAAAGTTGATGATGGTTCAATAGACTATTTAATTAATTTTGAAAATGGCCAAAAAACCGGTTTTTATTTTGACCAAAGCGATAATAGATTTTTTATTGAAAAGTTAACAAAAAATAAAATGGTTCTTGATGCATTTAGTAATTCCGGCGGATTTGGTTTGCATGCCGCAAAAGCTGGTGCATCATCGGTAAATTTCGTTGATTCTTCATCAAATGAAATTGAAAATGCTAAAAATAATTTTGAGTTGAATAAATTTAATTGCAATGCTGAATTCATTATTTCAGATGTATTCGATTTTATGGAAAAACAGATTGAAAATAATATTAAATATGATGTTGTTATGGTTGATCCCCCGGCGTTTGCAAAAAATAAAAAAAGCCTTCCTACAGCAAAAAAGGGTTATGAAAAATTAAACAAACTTGCACTAAAATTTATTTCGGATGGAGGATATTTAGTTTCTTCTTCTTGCTCACATCATTTGCACAAAGAGGATTTTATTCAAATAATAAATTCAGCTGCTCAAAAGGTTTCAAAACAAATTCAACTAGTACATTTTAATGAGGCTTCATTAGATCATCCAAAATTGCCCGCTATGATCGAAACTACTTACCTAAAATTTGCAGTTTTTAAAGTTTTTCCATTATAACATTACTTGAAAAAAATTGATATAAAGATGCAACATTTTTATGTTTGCACACGTCTAAAATCATTCGTATAAATATTTCTTCATAAATCTATAAGAGGATTCCATTGGATATAAGCGAATTAAACGAACGGATAAAAACTGAAAGTGCATTTATCGATTTACTGATGAGTGAAATCGGTAAAGTTATTATTGGCCAAAAACAAATGGTTGAAAGGCTTCTTGTTGGTCTGCTAGGAAACGGACACATTCTATTAGAAGGTGTCCCGGGACTTGCAAAAACACTTGCCATTAAAACACTTGCATCAACCATGAAAGCAAAATTTCAACGTATTCAATTTACGCCTGATCTGCTGCCAGCAGATTTAATTGGAACAATGATTTACAATCAAAAAGACGGAAACTTTTTAATCAAAAAAGGGCCGATCTTTGCAAACTTTATTTTAGCAGATGAAATTAATCGTGCCCCAGCTAAAGTGCAAAGCGCCTTACTTGAGGCAATGCAGGAAAGACAAATCACAATTGGTGAAAATACATTCAAGCTTGAAGAACCATTTTTAGTTCTTGCAACTCAAAACCCAATTGAACAGGAGGGTACTTATCCATTACCTGAAGCACAGGTTGATAGATTTATGTTGAAGGTTAAGATTACGTATCCAACGCGTGACGAAGAACTAAAAATAATGAGACAAAATGTTAACGAAGAAAATTTAAAACCGAATCCGGTTATTTCAACGGCTGATATATTGAATGCAAGAAAAGTAGTTCACGATGTTTATATAGATGAAAAAATTGAAAAATATATTTTGGATATAGTTTTTGCTACACGATCTCCAAAACAGTTTGGCCTTGATAAATTAACTGATTTAATCAGTTACGGAGGTTCTCCCAGAGCAACAATTAATTTAGCGCTTGGAGCAAAGGCTATGGCGTTTATCAAGCGGCGAGGTTACGTAATTCCTGAAGATGTAAGAGCGATTTGCCAGGATGTATTGCGCCACCGTATTGCCGTTACTTATGAAGCAGAGGCAGAAGAGATTACAACTGAAACTGTTATCTCTGAAATATTGAACAAGGTTGAAGTGCCGTAGAAAGTCAGTCCTACAGGTGGATAAAATCAATCACAACTAAAGTTTTTAATTGTTAATTATTCATTTTTAATTGAAAATAAGTGCTTACAAAAGAAATAATAAAACAAGTAAGACAAATTGAATTAAGAACCAAGGGACTTGTCAATCAAGTTTTTTCAGGAGAATATCATTCCGTTTTTAAAGGTCGCGGAATGGAATTTTCTGAAGTTCGCGAATATCAATTTGGTGACGATATAAGAAATATAGATTGGAATGTTACTGCGAGATTCGGCCATCCCTTTATAAAAATATTTGAAGAAGAACGCGAA
>CAZRMA010000327.1:0-4787 GCA_964600655.1 uncultured Ignavibacteriaceae bacterium | reverse complement strand
TATTGATAAAACAAGAGACAAAACAGGTATTCTAATTTTTTTAATGCTTACCGATAGGCAATTCCACATTGTGGCTGACAAAGGGATTCATGAAAAAGTCGCAGATTCAACCTGGGATGAATTGAAAAATCAAATTCAAAAGTTTTTTGTGGAAGGTAAATTTGCTGAAGGTTTAATTTGGGGAGTTGAAGAAGTCGGGGAAATTTTAGCGAAACATTTTCCCATCAAGCCGGATGACACAAATGAAATTTCAAATCGGGTTGTACTGAGTTAAATGGTAAAATAAAACACTCAAATGTCATTTCGACCATAGGGAGAAATCTTCTTTATAGTAACACAATAGATTTCTCAGTCACTTCGTTCCTTCGAAATGACACCGCCAAATTTTACTTCACATACTTAACAACTTCTTCTTCAGCGGATTGAATATCATCGGCAGTATCGATTTCAATGCAGCGCAATCCTTCAACATCAACAGCCGCAATTTTATTCCCTTTTTGAATTGCTTCTTCAAAAGCCGCTTCGTAAAAATGGTTGACTTCCTTACGGTTTAGCATTTTATCATCTAATATTTCAAATAATTGCTTAGTAAAATCTTTATCAAACAATTCAATGCCAATTGATTCGCCGATTGCTTCTTTAGGGCTAACAATTTTGCTTATTTCGGTAATAAAATTTTCTTCATCAACAGTGACTTTAATTTCTTCTTCCCCTAACACATGATCGGAACGGATTGCTAGGCAATTTTTATGTCCTGATGTAACAAGCTTATTAATTATTTTGTTATCAAAAATTATATCGCTGTCCAACAGAAGAATATCATTAGCTAAAACTGAATCCTTTGCCAGCCACAATGAATAAATATTATTTGTAGAATTATAAATTTCATTTGTAATGAACTCAACTTCTAACTCAGGAAAATTTAGCCCAACAAAACTTTTTATTTGTTCTTCCAGGTAACCGGTTACAATTACAATATCATCAATTCCATTTTTTAAAAGATTGTTTAATGTTCGTTCAAGGATTAGCTGATCACCAATTTTCAAAAGACACTTGGGCATGTTGTCGGTGATTGGACGTAGCCTGGATGCTATTCCGGCCGCTAAAATTATTCCTTTCATGAATGCGCTGCCAGTTTTGTTGATGAATTAATGTTTCTCTGAATGATGTAGAATAAAATAGTTAGAATATTTCCGACTGTAATTAATCCTATTAAATAAATATCTATTCTATTTATAAAAGCACAAATTATCAGAAATGAAATCTCTGTAGTTGGACCTAGATATGTCCATAGGTGAATTATTAGTTTGTTCTTCTTATAAAAATCAGCTGCATCATATTTTTTTGTTTCTGATTCAATACTGCTGGACGAGAATTTAAGCTGCACAGCCGAATACTTAAAGTAAATCCATAGCATCGCTTTATCAAAAGATTTTCCTTTTTGTTTCATCAGATTGTCATATTCTTCTCTAAAGAATTTTAAATCATCCCCAAGCATACTTTTTCTATTTAACGCATAGTCGAGGAATCTGTTACGATAATAATCTAAGATTGAGGAATGAATAGCGTTGCTTATTCCGGCAGCTACAGTCATTGCCCACCAAAAAAGTGGATTGTCTGAATTATTTGCAAATCCGATTCCTATTCCAAGATAGGCAGCAACACTGACAATATAATCTCCAAATCCATCGAGTATTCTTCCGATGTAAGTTCCATTTTTTTTAAGTCTGGCTAATTGGCCGTCACTGCAATCGAGTACATCATAAATAATAAAAAACACTCCGGCAAGAATGTAGAAAGTGGGATTTGCTAAGCCAAGCAATATACTGCCCAGAACTCCGAATATTATTGAAACTATTGTTAAGTGATTTGGGGTTAGATTTGTTTTTAAAATTGATTTTACAAAAATAAAAGCAAGCGGACGGTAAAATATGAGGTCAAGGACTTCCTCAACCTCAAGCATTTTTAAGGTATTTTTATACTCTTCAAATAAAGTCATTATCAAAGGCTGGTATTACAAAATTCTTTAATAGCATTTATAACTAGTCTATTTTGTTCCTGTGTGCCGAGCGAAATTCTTAAATGCGAATTAAGCAGCTCTTCATTCATAAATTTTACAATTAAATTTTTCCCGGTTAAAAATTCTTTTAATGAAGTTTTTATTTCTTTTGGAATTTCAACTAAAATAAAATTAGCACTAGATTTAAAGGCTTTAAATCCCGGGAGCTTGTTTAATTCATCAAAATATAATTGCCTGTCTTCTCCCATTTTATTGGCTATGCTCTGATAGTAATCGGCTGAGTCCAATGCAGCAATTGCAACTTCCTCATTTAACCTATTAAATCCTAAATATCTGTTTGTGAACTTTGCAAGACTTTTATGATTCTCCCCTACCAGCGCAAAACCAATTCTCATTCCAGCCAGCGCATAGTATTTAGAAAAAGTTCGAATTACAATTAAGTTTGGATATTTGTGAATTAAATCTTTAACATATTCATTTGAACTATTATACCAGTAAGCCTCATCAAGAACAACTATCGTATCTTTAAAAGCTTCAAGAGCAATAGATAAATTCTCTTTGGAAATTGAATTACCGGTTGGGTTATTGGGCGAGCTAATCAAAACGACACTTGGCTTTTCATTCTTGTAAAGTTCCAACATTGCTTTAATATCATAATAAAAAGTATCTTCGCCTTGAATTAAAGGATATTCAACATTCTTCCCGTTTACTTCATCAGCCATTGCTTTATAATACCACCATGAATAAGTGGGTATCATTAATTTTTGGTTTTCGTTTACATAGCATTGAACAACCTGCTTCAAAAGATCCTCTGCACCATAACCAAGCAGCACATTTTTTTCATCTATATTAAATTCTTTAGCTAATCTTTCCGAGAGAATACTTTTTACGCCTTTTGTAAAGACCTTAGAGTAAAAGCTAATCTTTGTTAGATCAGCTTTTTTAAGAATTTCAAAACACAATGGAGCAGGCCCATAGTTGTTTTCATTCCTATCAAAGTAAATAATATTTTTATTCATAGATTTTTCAAATTTGTAATGTAATAAGTAATTAAGTTCTTCTGTTCCAGAAAACTTTTTCGTTTCCTTTACAGAAAATAATTTAACAATATCATCTAAAATATTAAAAAGGTTTCTATTACTGAAATTAAATTTTAAGTTTTTATTTACGTTTTTATGCGGGATTTAGGCAGAAAATCAAGACGATTGTTAATCAATTAAATTAATAATATTTGTACGGCTTTGTATATTAAATAAACCGCTACAAAAAGTAATATAACTCCCAACATCTGAATTATACGGTTTACTAGTTTTAGGTTTAATTTTTTCCGAAACTTTACAATGGTTTTGGAATAAATATATAACCAAATAAAACTTCCAAAGGCAACAGAAAATCCATAAACCGAACCTAATAGCAATGGATTCAAAGTTTCCTCATCAGGCACATCTTCATTTATCGTTTTTAAAGAATCAACCGGCAGGTTTTTTAATCTCTTTAATTCGGAACCTGTCATTTGTCTAATTGAATTTACATTTTCTTTAATAATCAAATTTAATCCGCCGGTATTCAATCCGATTGAAGAAACAAATGAGAAAATTAAAAATGTTGAAGTGAGCCATCCAAGAAATAGAGAAGGATTTGTTAAATTTATTAAAATCCCAGTTCTCATTCCCCCCTTATTTTTTAATTTATCTTTAACTATTGTTTTTTCATTTTTGTTTTCAAGGCTGAATTTTGTTTTGATAATTTTTATCCCGACAGCAATGAGAACAATTGCGCCAGCTATTAAAAGATAAGGTATAAATGGGCGGTAGAATGAATAGAGAGATGAGATCCCAATAACAATTATTACTATATAAATAAATTCAATTATTGAAGCCCCAAGTGCTGTTCGAATACAATAGCGAAGCTTGCCGCTTAATGCGTTTGAAGTTACAATAACATTGATTGGGCCGGCTACGGGAATGGAAAAAATAAATCCGGCGCTAAACCCGACAAAAATAATTGTGATTAGGGCTTCTATCATGTTTTGCCGAATTTGGTATGATTTTCAAATAATAAAATTTCTCTTTATCTCCATATTCTAAAATTACAAAATTACAAAATCTGGAATGAAACAAAAATTTTTAAATGACTAATTTTATAATTAAGAAATAATCATTTTATGAAACTTTTTTATCCGAAACCGCTGCCTATGATTTATAGCTTCAAATAATTATTTTTATTCAACTAAATATGTAAATAATAATCATTATCATCATTTCACACTTAACTTGCAGAGGTAACAGTGGAAATTCAATTCATCGGCGCAGCACAAGAAGTAACCGGTTCGCAGCATCTATTAAAAATTAACGGTAAAAAAATTCTTTTAGAATGCGGAATGTATCAAGGACATAGAAAAGATGCATTTGAAAAAAATAAGAGTTTTATATTTGACCCGGCAGAGATTGACATCATGCTTCTTTCTCATGCACATATTGATCATTCAGGAAATATTCCCAACCTTGTAAAAAATGGATTTAAAGGAAATATTTATACCACAAACGCAACTGTTGACCTTTGCCAAATTATGCTTAGAGATTCGGCTTACATTCAAGAAAGAGATGTTGAATGGGTTAATCGGCGTCGAGCTAAAAGCCACAAAAAATTATTTGAACCTCTCTACACCATTAATGACGTTGAAGCTGCTTTAACTCATTTCATCGGCGTTCAGTATGATAGAGAGATTGAAATAGTTTCCGGTGTTAAAGCGATTTTCAGAGATGCT
>CAZRMA010000326.1:0-4800 GCA_964600655.1 uncultured Ignavibacteriaceae bacterium | reverse complement strand
AACCTTGATGGAGTTGTTAGTTTTCATGGCGATTTACCAACGGAAGCAATTAAATACCCGGAAGATATAAAAGCGAATATATTAGTATGTAACGGGGAAGAAGACCCATTTAATCCAAAAGAAAAAGTAGAAGCTTTTGAAAAGGTAATGGATGCCGCTAAGATTAAATACAAATTAATTAATTTCCCAGGAGCTAAGCACAGCTTTACAAATCCTGCAGCTGACAGTCTTGGCAAGAAATTTAATTTACCCCTTGCTTATAATAAGGAAGCAGACATAAATAGCTGGCTTGAAATGCAGGAATTCTTCAACAAAATTTTTAAAAAGTAATTTAAATAATTCGGGAGTACTAAATAGGGAAAAGAAAAATTACAATTCAAAGTTGTAGTATAAGCTTAAACAATTTTATATTTACAAAACCAGGCTTATTCAGAATGAAATTTAATTTAATATAAATTCGGGAACCCAGAAATACTTGTCCCCATCGCGGAATTAAGTCCGCAGTCACACTATTAAAAACTTATCGCCTTAAACAATAAGGCAGAACCTAATCTACAAAGTTTAAAATGAGTTTTTATCTTATCCAAATAATTGATTTTGCCTGATAACCAAGTGAAACTTTGTTCAGACTATGAAACAGATAATTTGGATTTTTATAATAACAGTTCTGCTTTCTACTTTTGCATTCCCGCAGACCGTTCGCTTTAATCACTTGTCTAATGAAGATGGCCTTTCAAGCAATAATGTGTATGATATAATTCAGGACCGCTTAGGTTTCCTCTGGTTTGCGACAGATGATGGACTTAATAGGTTTAATGGGTACGATTTTAAAATATTCAGGAATGATCCTTCAAATAATAATTCCATATCGGGAAATTCAATTTGGGTTTTGAGAGAGGACAGTAAAGGAAAAATTTGGATAGGAACAAAAAACGGCTGGTTAGATTGTTATGACCCTGTTACAGAACGGTTTAATAATTTAAAGATAGAATCTAAAATAACTGGTGAGAATACAATTACAGCCATTTATGAAGATAGAGATCACTTTATCTGGATCGGAACTTATAGAAGCGGATTATACCGCCTTAATCCAAAATCTGAAAAATTAGATCACTGGTTTAGTAAGCCAGACGACGTTACAACATTAAGCAATAATTATATTTCCTCTATCCTTCAAGACAATGAAGGAAATATGTGGATAAGCACTTATTCCGGATTAAATCAGTTTGATCCGAGGTTATCTTTGAATATTTTTAAACGCTATTATAATGAACCGGATAATCCAAGCAGTATCAGCGATAACATTGTTTGGGCTCTCACTCTATCGCAAACTGATTCTAATTTGTTTTGGATTGGCACAGCAAATGGCTTAACCGCTTATCGAACAGACAAAAAAGTATTTACACAAATCAAGGTTCCAAATCCGGACAATCTACAATTTGGAACTTCTGCCGGTTATGTTATTGAAGAGTATTTTAATAATGAAAAAATATTGTGGATAGATTCTTATGCAGGGCTTATTAGGTTAAATATTACAAATGGAAATATTGAGAGATTCACATCAGATAAAAGTATTCCTTATAGTCTATCAAGCAATCAAATACACAAAAAAATTATAGACCGGTCAGGTGTTTTATGGATTGCAACGAATAACGGTTTGAGTTCTTTTTCTCCAGCAAGGTCAAAGTTTAATAATGTACTATCGGGTAATTACAGATTTTTAAATTCAGATTTAATAAATAAAAAAAACATTAAAGCTATCGTAAATACTGCCGACGGCAAAATATGGTTAGGCTCAGAAAAAGGATTATATTCTTTTAATAATTCAAAAGAAAACAAAAAAGTTAAAGAATACTACCAAACAAAAAAATTAAATATCTGGTCACTAGCCCCAGGTAAAAATAATGAGCTTTGGATTGGAACTTACGGTTCGGGATTATACAAACTAAATATTCTATCTGAAAGATTAACTCCTTTTTCATATAACGGTAAAAAATTTAAAACACCTGCAGTTAAATTTAATAAATCAGTTTACTGTGATAACCAGAATAATATCTGGATAGGCTATTGGGGGTTTGGCCTTGGACGTATTAATGCTTCCACTGATAAATACGAACATTGGATAAATAATGCGGGCGACCCAAACAGTTTAAGTCATAATGACGTTTGGGTAATTTATCAGGATAAAAAAAAGAGAATATGGATTGGAACAAACGGTGGAGGGTTGAATTTATTTGATGAGAATTCCGGCGGACAATTCCATAGATGGGTCTATGGTAAAAACAGCTCCCAATGCTTAAGCAGCAACAGCGTATATTCTATATGTGAATCATCAAAAGAGAAAAAAGATTTTAAATATGATCAAACCATATTATGGATAGGGACAAATAACGGCTTAAATAAATTCGTAATTAATAATTCAGATACTTCCATAAATACCACTTTCCCTTCAGTTAAGATAACTCATTATACAATCAAAGATGGCCTGGCAGATAATTCCATTAGCTGTATTGTCGAAGATAATAATGGGAATCTATGGCTGGGCACAAATTCCGGCATTACATTATACAATCCCGTGAAAAATGAGTTTACAAATTTTAACAAAGCAGATGGTATTGTTGGAGGAAGCTTTTATTCATCTTCAGTATATAAAGCTGAAAATGGTATCATCTTCATGGGAAGCACTTCCGGACTTAACTGCTTTTCGCCTGACGAAATAAAGCTTTCCAATTTTGTTCCTCCGGTTTTAGTAACCGATTTTATGATATTCAATGAGGCTGTTAAAGTAAATGAAAATTCTATTTTGAAATCCAGTATACTCTATACTAAAAAGATAATCTTAAATTATAAACAAAATGTATTCTCATTTCAGTTCGCTGCATTAGATTACTCCTCGCCACAGTCAATTCAATATACTTATCAGATGGAAGGCTTTGATAAAACATGGGTCCAAAGTGGGTCAAGACGATTTGTAACTTATACAAATTTAAATCCTGGCGAATATATTTTTAAAGTTAAAGCGACAAACAGTGATAGAATATGGAATAAGAATGTGAGCTCAGTAAAAATAATAATTACTCCACCCTGGTGGCAAACATCCTGGGCAATAGGATTATACATTTTAATATTTCTGCTTGGTGCCTTAGCCATTATAAAATTTCAGGCTTACCGAACACATTTACAACACGAATTAAAAATGCAGGAGTTTGAGGCTCAACATTTTCGTGAAATTGAAAATATGAAATCAAGGTTCTTTGCAAACTTATCACACGAATTCAGAACTCCATTAATGTTAATTAAAGGCCCCCTTGAACAGCTTATTAATGGAAGAATTAAAGAGAACCTTCAAAAATATTATCAAATGATTTTACGTAATACGGAAAAACTTCAGACCCTGATTGATCAACTCCTTGAACTTTCACAGCTTGAAGCTGAAACAATTCCATTAAATATACAGACCCATGAACTTGTCAGTTTGTTGAAAAGTTTTACTTATTCATTTATTCCGTTAGCAGAACAAAAATTCATAACCTTAAGTTTTAACTCTTCTGTGGAGAGTTTGAATACAGCTTTAGATAGGGATAAGACAGAAAAGATTATTAATAATTTACTCAGCAATGCTTTTAAGTTTACATCCAATGGCGGAAAGGTAATTGTGAATTTATCGGTTGAAAAACAAGCAGAAAAAAACATTGCAAAAATAACTATTTGCGATACAGGTATCGGGATTCCTAAAGAATATCAAAGTAAAATCTTTAATCGTTTTTACAGGATGGGAACAGTAGCAAATGAAAATTTTTCCGGTTCGGGAATAGGATTAGCTCTTGTGAAAGAATTAATATCGCTTCATAAATGGAATATCTCCGTTCAGAGTGAAGAAGGAAAAGGAACAACCTTCACTTTAATGATACCAATAATAGAAAATTTTGAATATGAGAATAAAAACGTAACCTCTTCAAAACCTCTCCAATTGATTACAGATAGTGAAACTGATAAACCTTTAACTGATGGAACTGTATTCACTCAAAATCATTTAGATAAAAAAACAAAAGCTAAGCCGGTAATTCTGTTTGTCGAAGATTCACATGATGTGAGAAGATATGTTTATGATTTATTAAAACGGGATTATAATATTTTACTTGCTGAAGATGCTGAAAAAGGAATTGAGCTGGCGTTAAAAAATATGCCCGATCTCATTCTCAGCGATATTATGATGCCGGGAATGGATGGAATTGAATTTTGTAATCGAATAAAAAACGATTGGCAGACAAGTCATATCCCCGTTATTCTTTTAACAGCCAAGGCAACACATGATAGTAAAATTGAAGGGATTGAAACCGGAGCAGATGATTATTTAACCAAACCCTTTAATGCTGAAGAGCTTTTCGCCAGAATGAAGAATCTCATAGAACAAAGAAAACTTCTGCGAGAGAAATTTGGTAAGGAAATAAATATTAAACCAGGCACATTATCCAATAACAATATTGATAATGAATTTATAAAAAGGGTTTTAAATTCGGTTGAAAGTAATTTGAATAACGGAAATTATAATACTGAAAAATTTGCCGAAGAACTTTTTGTCAGCAGGCGCCAGCTTCACAGAAAAATTGTGGCAATAACCGGGCAAACTCCGGGAGAATTTATTAGAGTGATTAGATTGAAACGGGCCGCTCAAATGCTGATTGAAAATAATCTAAATGTAACTCAAATAGCTTATGAAGTTGGTTTTGAAAGTCCGGCACAATTTACACGTGCATTTAAAAAACATTTTGAATGCCTTCCATCAGATTTTAAAAATAA
>CAZRMA010000325.1:0-4817 GCA_964600655.1 uncultured Ignavibacteriaceae bacterium | reverse complement strand
CCTGATAATTCCGGGTTACAGTGAAGTTCTTTTCTAAGCTTTATTAACTCATCAATATTTAATTCTTTCACTATTCTCCTTCTTCAATCAGTTCATATTCTTCAGCAGAAGTAAAATAAGACATCAAAATAAAAGTTAAAGCTGAAGTTGTAATTCCAAAAATATTTGGATCTAAACCGAAAGGTAAAGGAAGCTTAATTATTATCAAAACAATTGTAGTAATTCCACCGAGCAGCATGGATGTAATTGCAGCTTTTGAATTTCGATTATCAAAAAATAATGCTGCTATTAGCGGGACAAACAGGCCAGATACCATAAATGCATAAGAGTATAGCATAAGCTGAAGTACGTTCTGCATAGCAGTTGCAATTAAAAGAGCAAAAAGCCCGAGAAGCAAGGTTGATATTTGAGAGATTCTTAAAAATTTTTTGTGATTAGAACCGACTGGAAAAATTTTATCATAAAGATCAGAAACAAAATTTCCCGATGCAGCCATAAGACAGCTATCTGCGGTTGACATGATTGCAGAAAAATAAGCTGACATCATTATTCCCATCAATCCCACAGGTAGTATTGTTCTTAACAGCATTGGCAATCCCATTTCAGGATCCATTGAAGCAATATTGCTGAAACCAAGATATGCAAAGGTTCCGTTATCAGCAGCAACTCTTCCGAAGATTCCAAGCAGTACTCCCATCAAAGCCATTAAGGGCCATTCAAAAATACCAGCCACAAACCAGGCACGCTTAGCTGTCTTTTCATCTTTGCATGCGTATATTCTTTGATATAATGTCATGCCTACAAACCAGATTGGAATTATTGTAACAGCCCAGTTAACAAGTGTCTGCCATGAAACATTTGTGAAAGAAAAAAATTCAGGCGGCACCGACTTTGCAATTTCCGAATAACCGCCAAGAGCAAAATAAGTAAATGGAATACCGACAAAAATTAATCCGCCCATTAATATTATCCATTGAACTGTGTCGGTGTAGATAACAGCTTTGATTCCGCCAAGCGCCGTATAACCGATAACAATTATTCCCATTATCCAAAGCGCAGTATCTAAATTCAGATTTACAAAAGAGGCTGCTGCAAGTTTTGCCCCTGCTAAAATTTGTGAGCTGGTAAATCCTAAATATCCTATTGCAGAAATTATAGCTGCAATGAATGCAACTTTTTTATTATAGAGTGATTCAAAAATCTGCGGAAAGGTTAAAAGGTTTTTAAAGTTTTCAAGCTTGTGAACTTTCGGAATTAATGTTACTGCACTTAACCAGGCTCCAATTAATCCTGTGAACAACATCCATGAACCTGATAAGCCAATCATAAACCCAAGTCCGCCTAAGCCAATTGAAAAACCTCCTCCTACATCGGTAGCAACAACTGAAAGGCCAACATGAAGACTCCCCATTTCTCTGCCTCCGACATAATAATCATCAGCTGTTTCATTTTTATTCATAAAGAAAAAACCAATGCCCAGCATTGATGCCATGTAAATAAAGAATATGAGAATATCTACAAAATGCATTAACCTTCCTTGTTGCTAAATAATTTTATAAAACAAGAACTCACCTCCATGAAAGTGAGTAAAAAGAAATATTTTTATTTTAATAAATGTCAGTCTGAGCCTGCCTGCTTGTAGAGAACGTTGTAAAACTCAGGATTGTCATTTCGAACGAGTCTTCGAGAGAGAAATCTTTTATTTGTCGTAATAAAGATTTCTCCCTTTGGTCAAAATAACATTTGCAGTGGCCCCACACAACTCCTTAATCTCAAACTTTGTTAGTTTGACTGAAGATTATAATCGAGATCATAGTTTAGGCTTGGTATATTCATAATATCATTATATAATTTTTTTAGACATATACCGCGAATTCATTAACCTTGCGATGGATGTATAGTTGGGACGAAATTGAATCTGCCCGCCCATTTTATATTTACTTTCATTATTGCCGACATCATATACCGTCATATCCGAAGTAGTGCCAACAAAATTTATTGAACCATCTTTAGGAAAAATATTATTGGAATCAACATCAAGCTGTCCGAAGTCAACTATACAGCGGTATGATTCTCTATTTTCATTTTCATTAAACTCAGCTGTGTGCCCGATATTTCCTTCTCCAATTATTCCATCCGGAACAGCTTCTTTTTTTGAAATCTCAAGTATCTCTGCAGAGAATTCAATTGTGTTAGTTGAAAGGTCCCGGAATTTTTTCCCGTCAAGCGGCGAAACACCCAGCAGCGCAGCTTCGCCAACCCTAAAATGATTTACTGCTGATGGAACTTTTTTTCTTTCAATAAGCGGAAGTGTTATTGAAGTACCTCCGGAAATAAGCTCAAGACTGGTTCCGAATTTAGCATCAATAAGATTTTTATAAAGACTTAGTTGAATCAGCTTATCGAAAGTTGGTTCAATTCCGTACATACAGCCCAGGTTTGTTCCAATACCGATTATGTCAATATTTTCCAGGGTAAAAATTTTCTCATAAAAGTATAAAACTTCTTCCCTAACAATTCCTTCACGCAGTTCTCCCATTTCTATCATCACAATTATTCTGTGCTTCTTCTCTTGCTTCCCGGCTTCTTGATTCAACTTTTCTATTGTGGCTAAAGATGAATTTAATGAAATATCGCAGTACTTAATTATACTTGATACAAGCTTAGGCGCGGGCGGTTTAATATACATTGTAACCAGGTCCGGGTTAATTTGCTTTATTGCTTTTAGATTTGTCAAACGTGAGTCACCGAGTGAATGCAGATTTTTCATTTCAGGATTAAATAGAATTTTCTCAAGTGCCGGTATATTACCGCAAAGCATTTTTGTAACCAGCGTCCATTTAATATTATTTGCTGAAAGATATTTATTCAGCTTTTTAATATTGCCAAGAATTTTTTCTGTGTTAATAGATAGAGTTGCCATAACATTACCCCTTTTTTATTAATCGCATTTCTGCATACTTGGTTGTAAAGCCAAGCCTTTCATACAATCTTTTCGCTGGATTATCATACTCCACATGAAGCGCCACATCACCCTTTGCAATCTCTATTGCTTTGTTACAAATTTGTTTGCCGTATCCTTTTCCTCTCACAGTTCCATCAACAGCAACATAAACTAAAATATTTTCGGGAATGTATCCTTCCATCCCGGTTTTATTCATTATAAGTTCTCCGATTAATTTTCCTTCATCGTAAGCAGCAAGAAGAAATCCTCCCTTGCCCTCTGACTCAGAAAAAGCATAATCAATTGATTTTGAGATTGCATCTTTTGTATCGCCGAAGCGTTCAAGATGTTCAAACAAAAAGTCTATAAATTGATTTCGAGAAAGTTCAGTTGGGAAATCTGATTCTTTCTTAATTATTTTATATTCTAACATAAAATTTGATTCCTTTAATTTTTCATTAAAAAACAAAATCTACCCTTTGACGGCAATATGCCTTAAAAACCAAAACTAAATTGAATTATTATGGGACAGTCGAGGCCATTTTGAGGGATTTTATCAGTTGTTTTATAGAACAAAGTTTTTGCAAAATAACATTTTTTTGCAGAAATGCAAGTTTTGGGTAGCAATTTAAGACCTTGAGGGTTCCCCAAAACCCTCAAGGTCAAAACAACCGAAATTTTAAATAACCAAAAATACATTTCAATTTAGGATAGAATAAATTAATTTTATTTAAACAATTAGGTAACTATAACCAATAGTTATCATAGAATTACAAAGTTTTTAAACGGGAGAAATCTATTAACAAGCCTAAGCTATATTTTGCCAATACTTACCATCATCTTTATAATCGGGGCGCAAACAAAAAAATAATTTTTCATGAAGAAAAAGACTTCTTCTATTTTATTCGCCGCCTACGAGTTTATAAAGATAAATATAAAATCAAGCTGCTTTGTTATTGTCTAATGCCAAATCATTTCCACTTTTTTGTAAAGCAAACTATCGATGATTTAAAAATTGGCTCATTCATCAGTGACTTACAGAATTCTTACACTAAATTCTATAATCTTAAATACAAACATTCTGGGGTTATTTTACAAGGTCCCGCTAAAGCAAAACTTATAGACAACGAAACATATTTTATCTGGTTAACTAAATATATTTTATTGAATCCGTTAAGAGCAAATCTGGTTAAGTCAGTTACTGATTGGAAATTTTCATCTGTTAAAGATTATTATCAAATTAGAAATGGTACTTTAAATGATAAAGTGGAAATATTGGCAAGATTCAAAGACATAAATGATTTCATAGAATTTATTGAAGATAAAAATAAAAATATAGATTATGATTTCTTCACTTTGTTTGATTAAACTATTAGCTTTATAAGACCTTGAGGGTTCCCCCAAAACCCTCAAGGTTATCACATCTCAAAACAAATTTATTTCATTAAAATCATTTTGCCGGTATTAACATAATTTCCGGCTTGCATTCTATAAAAATACACTCCGCTTGCTAATGATTTATTTGAGGCATCAAAAACCGTGTTATAAGTTCCCGCGTTTTTGTGTCCGTCAATAAGCGTTGCAATTTCCTTTCCTTCAATATCATAAACTTTCAATTTTACATTTTTATCAGTTGGAATGCTCCAATGAATTGTTGTCTGCGGATTAAATGGATTGGGATAGTTTTGTTCGAGTTTATACGACAGAATATTATTTTGATCATTCACATCTACGGTTGAACTTACCAGAATGCTTACCGGTATTGTCATATTACCGCCATTGCTGTTTACTATAATCTGGCCCTGGTAGTTTCCTTCCGAAAGGCCTTGCGAGTTAAATGTGACTTTAATATTCTGTTGACCACCTGCAGAAA
>CAZRMA010000324.1:0-4832 GCA_964600655.1 uncultured Ignavibacteriaceae bacterium | reverse complement strand
TAAATTATTTTATTAATTCTTCTACTTCATCCAATAAAGCATTCATCTTTTGAGTAACTGCAAGTATTGGCTCCGGTGAATCCATATCAACGCCTGCATTTCTTAAAATGTTTATCGAATAGTCGGAACTTCCTGAACTTAAAAAATTAAGATATTTTTTTACTGCAGGTTCACCTTCGTTCTTAACTTTCTTAGATAAAATTTCTGAGGCGGCAAAACCAGTTGCATATTGATACACATAAAAATTGTAATAGAAATGAGGAATTCTTGACCAGGTGTATTCTTCTTCTTCATCAACAACCATAGCACTTCCCCAATATTTTTGATAGATATCTTTATACAATTTTCGAAGTTCATCGGTCGTTAATGCTTCTCCGTTTTCAGTTTTATTATAAACCATCTTCTCAAACTCTGCAAACATTATTTGTCTATAAAAAGTTGAAGTGATATTATTTAAATACTTTTCCAGAAGAAATAGTTTTTCACTTGGCGTTTCAGCATTTTCGATTAAATAATCAAGCAGCATAGATTCATTAAAAGTTGAAGCAACTTCGGCAACAAAAATTGTATAATTTGAATATACGTAGGGTTGGTTTTGGCCTGTATAAAATGAATGCATGTTATGTCCCATTTCATGTGCAAGGGTAAAAACATCATTCAATAAATCTGTCCAGTTAAGCAAAACATAAGGATGAACACCGAAAGTTGTTCCGGAAGAATAAGCGCCGCTTCTTTTTGATTGTGTTTCGTAAACATCGATCCATCGATTATCAAATGCAGTCTGCAAGGAAGTTAAATAATCTTTGCCCATTGGCTTTAATGCTTTGAAAACAATTTTCTTCGATTCTTCATAAGGATATTTTTTATTGCCTATATCTGAAAACAAGCTCACATAAACATCATATGGGTGCAGTTCATCTATTTTCATCACTCTTTTTTTAATCTCTGCCCAACGATGCAGAGGACTTAAATTCTTATTCACAGAATCAACCAAATTATCATAGACCGAAAGAGGAATATTGTTGCTATCCAATGCTGCTTTGCGTGCCGAGGAATATTTTCTGGCAGTTGCATTAAAAATATTTGCTTTCAGATTTCCGTTAAAAAGAGTTGTTAAAGTGTTTGTAAATTTTTTATATGGTTCAAAATAGCTTTTAAATGCGCGCTCCCTATAGTTTCTATCTTTGGAATACATTGCAGAATAAAATCGTGCATGAGACATTTCAATTCTATTCCCATCTTCATCTTCAACTTCAGGGAATTTAAAATCTGAATTAGTGAGCATTGAATAAGTATTATATGAAGCTTGTGTTACTTCACCTGCTAGGGCAAGAATTTTTTCCTGTTCTTTTGATAATGTGTGAGCCTTTGTTCTTAACAAATCATCAATAAAGTGTTTGTAAATCATTAAATCTTCATGCTCAATCATTGTTAACAATTTTTCATCCGGAATGCTCAATAGTTCAGGGCGAATGAAGGAGTTTGCAGAAGATATTTTTGTAAATAAGTTTTTTATTCTGTCATTCATCGCCTGATATTTTGTTGCACGCAAATCAGAATCTTTGGCAAGCATAGAATATAAATAAAGTCGTTCCAGCCTTATTCCTATTTCGTCATCAAATTTTAAACATTCTGCAAGCGTTTTAGAACTTAATTGCAGCTTTCCTATAAATTTTTCATATCCAGCAATATTACCTTCGATCCATTTAAAATCTTTTTCCCATAAATCTTCAGAGGAATAGACATGAGTTAGATCCCATTTGTATTCCTCTTTTACTTCAGCACGTTCTAATATTTTTCCTGTTTCAATATTTGAAAATAATTTGATAGTTTTATTCTTATTTGCCATAATTTAATATTGCCCCGAAAATGCGTTAATGATTTAATTTTTATTTGAATGAAGTTATTTAAAAATAATTAAGGAAAATATAATCCCTTACATTATTTCAAATAAATTAATTTTTTTGTTCTTGTTGAATTGCCCGTTTTTAATCTATAAAAATACATACCAGAACTTATTCCGCTCTGAATCATGGAAGGATTAAATTCTACTTCATAATTACCTGCACTTTGATACTTATTAACTAATGTTACTATTTCGTTTCCAAGCAAATCATAAATAGCTAATTGAACATCTGAACTAACTGGAAGTGAATATTTTATCATTGTTGTTGGATTAAAAGGATTCGGATAATTTTGATATAATTTGAAATCAATAACGTTTACCTGATTTTCTTTTATAGCTGATGTTACTGGAGAAACCAGTTCTTGTTTAGAACCTGGCAAATAATGTATACCTAAATTCAATATGCTAAGGTCTAGTTTTGTAGTAGGAATAATTTCTCTTACAACCCACTGACCCGCCGCAATCCACATTGTATCGTTTACCGTAAATAAAGGCACAGCAAATGAAGGTGTTAATAAGTAGCTGAAAATATTTTCAAAAACAAATTTTTTGCAGTTGAGTGAGCCAGATGAAAATTGCAATGTTTCATCAGGCAGCCTGGCTGCTTTTATCTGATACCTAACGGTCACCGAAGTACTATCTAAATTTATGGCTGTATCCATGGAGAGAACCTGGTAAGGCAAGTAAGCTGCTTGATTAAATTTATAATATGCATGCCAGCCTTCGGCACTATTTATTTGCATTTTTTTAGTCAAAGATTTTTTAGAGCCGTTAGTGAAAAGTAAATTATGTATTATCGAATCTAAATTTAAAGGCTTAAAATAGGAATATGCTTCAGCTCCATCAAATGAAATAAAAGTTGAGTCATACAACGGAAGTGAAACAGTTCCTGAATTATCACTTACCTTTGAAACAATTAAATTTGCAAGTTTGTCTTTGTAATTCTGTGTAACAGCGAATGAATCAGTTCTGGAATATGATAAATTGTTGATTTCATTATTTAAAGAATCTAAAGGAATTACTTTAAAATCCCATTTGACGCCTGCAGCATTTGGAAAAAATGAAGAAGCATCCTGAGCAAATGAAACGAATTTAAAGCAAAATATTGTAACTAAAATTATAACGGAATTTTTCATAGCGTCCTCAGACATTTATCTTAAAATATATTCTTTTGCCGCTTATTCAAAACCAAAATGATGTCAATTTAAAGCCATTTTTTTTTCTTAAAAAATAATATTAATCCGACTGCAACTAAAAGCATAAATATCATTATGGCCGGGTAGCCATATCGCCAATGTAGTTCCGGCATATTCCAAAAACTGGTTTCGGGATTAAAATTCATGCCGTAAACTCCAACTATAAAAGTCAGGGGAATAAAAATTGTTGAAACGATAGTAAGCAATTTAACAATATTATTCATACGGTGGCTTGTGGAAGACAAATACATTTGAAGCAGGCCCGCCATTAGCTCTCTAAAGTTCTCGGTGGTTTCTGCTGCAAGTTTGGCATGATCATATAGATCCCGAAGGAATACAAGTGTACCCTTTTGAATGAAAGTAGATTTTTCTTTTTGAAAAGAATAAATTATTTCTGACAAAGGAGAAATTATTCTTCGCAGTTTTATTATTTCTTTTCTAATTTGGTGAATTGGCTCCAGGTCGATATTATCCGGTATCAACATTAAATCATCTTCCATATCTTCAATTCGTTCATTGTAATATTCAAGAACAACAAGATAATTATCCACAATTGAATCTATCAGTCTATACATCAAATAATCAGCTTTAAGTTTTCTGATTCGACCTTTATTACTTTTTAATCTATCTCTAATTAAATCAAATACATCGCCTTCTTTTTCCTGAAAAGTTATAAAATAATTTTCGCCCATTACAAAGCAAAGATGTTCAATATCAAGCCGATCGTTTGAATTATCATAACTAACCATCTTTAAAATTAGAAAAAGATAGTTTTCATATTCATCCATCTTAGGGTGATGATAAACATTTAAAATATCTTCCAGGGTAAGCGGGTGAATATCAAAAATACTTCCAATCTCTTCCAGCGTTTTTGTATCAGTCAAGCCGCATACATTTATCCAGCTAACGTTTTCATTTTCTTTTATTGCTTTTAGATCCGAGATATTTTCAATTTTCTTTTCTTCAAAAGAAGCTTCATTATATTCGATAAGAGAAATGCTGACGCGGTTTTCCTTCGATTCCCCCATATAAACCAGCGAGCCCGGAGGCATTCCTATTTTCTTTTTAAAGTGAAATTTCATTTCCATTCTGTACTCCGCATTTAACATTAAAGAATAATATGAATTTAAATAATTATAAGATAATATTGAATTTTATTTAGGATTAGTATTGGGAGATTGTCAAAAGCTAAATTAATTCCTTTGCCTGGATTTTGAATTTGGCGGCTATCTTAAGGAAATAAGTTGGACTTTCAATTTACCCGTAAAGTGGCTCATTTTAATTTGGATAAGATTTGCAAAGTTGCCTGAAAAATCTATGGCTGAATTTTTTGTTTCACTTGCAAATGTTCTTGAGTACCATGCATGATTATAAGAGTCTAACAAAAAAACTTGAACTGAACCGGAAGTTATATCTAAAACAGAAGTATAAAGTCGAATGTTTGTAGTATTAAATGATGGGAAATTATTTACACTCTTTGAAATGTCATCTGCATTAATTATAAAAGTATAAGAAGTATTCGAATGATACTGAACCGGCTCATTCACATTTCCCGCAGGATTATTGGGAGAAACTATCTCCTCTCTGCATGAAGCAAAAAATATTAACGCGAAAAAAATGAAGCAATTAAAAAAATAGTAATTAATGTTCTTCATACTTATAAATGTTAATCATAAAGTTTTAATGCTATCAATTTTATTTTTAAAGAAATCATATTTTTGAGCTCCCAT
>CAZRMA010000323.1:0-4885 GCA_964600655.1 uncultured Ignavibacteriaceae bacterium | reverse complement strand
ACCGGATCACCCTATCATCATTAACAATTGAAACACTAACTAAATCAAGTTTTATCTTTCCCCTGGCTAGTTTTTCAGAATTACCTCTAAGAATTTCAACACGTCCGCTTTTTTGTGCGCTAACAAGTTCAAATAATCCGTTACCATTATCAATTATAAAACCCGATTCCCAAAATATCGGTTCTTCATTTTTATTTTCTGATGATTTAATCCAAGAGCGCTGTTCGTAGTGTATAACCGGGTCCGTACCATTATTTGAGAAAAAAAGTTGCTCTCGATAATCAAGAGGAAAGATAGTTGGGTATTCAGCATGTCCTGTTCCTTCCCATTCTCCCACGATATGGAGTAGATCTTTAATTGAAATTTTCAATTTATACTCTCTCTAATTTGAAATTTAGAATTTACCGAAACAAATTTAAAGAAATTGTTTGTTGGTTGTTTAGTTATTTTTAGAATATGCTTAAAATGAAATAAAATCTTTTAGAAAACAGATTTCAATTTAATTAACTGATTTTTTAAATTCCTCGTATTTATTTTGCGCATGAGACAATACTTTTTTGAACTCATCATCATTTCTAACCGGGTCTAAAAAAGAATCCTTTAACATAAATGGATAACAAAAAAAACCGCCGTCTATAGCCCGTTTTAATAATCTAACACAATCATTTGTCTCGCCGTAAAGGCCGTATAGATTTGCGTAATTATAGAACTGTTCGGCATCAAATACATTTGATGTTTCCAACAACTTAATCATTTTCAGGCCATCTTCTTTTTTATTCTCGATATAGTCCAGCATAGCTTTTGACCATCTGCCTAAGGTACCATTTGGCTCAGATAGTATTATTCTTTTAAAATATTTTTTTGCGGAATCTATCTGATGCATCCTAAAATATATTTGTCCCTTAAATGCTATGCTGTAAGGAGAATCTTTGTCAAGATTTAATCCGTCGATTGCTTTTTTATACTCTTGCTTATATAAGTAAGTAACACCGATTGACCTGAATCTTGGGTTTGAAGGATCAAGTTTAAGCGCAGTTTCCATTTCGTTTACAGCTTTATCAAGCAAGCCGGTATATCTGTAAATATACCCTAACCAAAAATGAATTGCAGCATTGTTGGGATTGATTTTTATTGCTCTTTTTGTTAATTCAACCGCTTCAATTGTTTTCCCTGTTTCAGTATAAAGAGAAGAAAGATTGCCTAGTGCAGATAACAATTCTTTATTTATAGATAATGCTTTTTTATAAGCTGCTTCTGCGTCAACTAATTTATTTCTCTGCAAAGGGTCATAGGTAGCAAGATTATGATAACGGAATCCTAATTCGGAATAAACCGGTGCAAAATTAGAATCGATCTGTACAGACTTTTGTAGTAAAGCAATAGCAATAAGATTACCCTCATTATTCAGCGGATATGAAACAGCACGCAAATAATATTCATAAGCCAAAGGATTTTTCGATATATCTTGTTGCTTCACTGCGATTCCACTATGCGAAAACTCCAACTTTAGCCCGTCAACAACTTTTCGCGAAACTATATCCTGAATCTTAAAAGCATCAACGTATTTTTCTTCAATTCCTTCATGCCATATTAGATTGTTTGATCGCATATCGACAAGTTCCAAGTTTAACCGAATTTCATCTGATTCTTTTTGATAGCTTCCTGATAAAATGTAATCCACATTTAATTTTTTTGCTATGAGTGATGGATCAATAACTTCATTTTGATATGGACGGATTGCGCTTGACGGACGCACAAGAATATCTTTAACATATGCTAAAGAATTTATAATTTGATCGGCTAACGCAAAGCTTAAAAAATTGACGTCGGGATTGTTGTTAATATTCGTAAAGGGAAGTACGGCAATTCTTTTTAAAGAAGCGCTTGTTAATGTGTCTCCGGAATTATTCTTTATGTTAAATGTCCAGATTAATAGAGCAGCAATAGATAAAATTAATATTATTAAAATTGGAGCAAGTATTGTTTTCTTTTTAGAAACATTTACAAGTGGAATTTTTTTTGAAGTTTTCTCAATAAATAATTCATCCCTGAGCATTTTAAGCTCCGACAAAGTCTCTTCCATTGTATTATATCTTTCTTTTTTCTCTTTTGAAAGACATTTGTTAATTATGGAAATTAATTTATCAGGCAAATCGTTTCTATAAATAGAAAGTGGTTTCTGATTTTCGTTTACAATTGAATATGAAATAGCTTGCTCATAATCTCCTTTAAATGGTAAAGCACTAGATATCATTTCATAAAGTACAATGCCAAAAGACCATATATCAGAACGTTGGTCGAGAGGTTCTCCCTGTAACTGTTCAGGGGACATGTAAGGAGTTGTTCCAGCGGTAGAACCAGTTTCAGCAGCGTATTTCATTCCTTTAATTTGTGCTAAACCAAAGTCCATGACTTTCACATTGCCGGTTTTTGTAACCATTATGTTCGAAGATTTTATATCACCATGTATAATGCCTTTTTTATGTGCCGCATCTATGCCTTCTGCAATTTGGATGGCATAATTTAAAATATCACTTACTTGAAAAGGTGTATCGATACCCAACACAATTAAAGATTTTAATTCCATGCCATCTATGTATTCCATTACAAGAAAAGTTTCCCCGCTTTTTTGGAGCTCTGTAGTTTCTTCAATTGTATGTATTGTAGAAATGTTGGGGTGGTTCAAAGCCGCTGCAGCTTTGGCTTCAATTTTAAATCTTTCTCTTTCTTCCGGATTGGCGGCAACATGTTTAGGTAAAAACTTTATAGCAACTTTTCGTTCGAGCTTTGTATCTTCGGCAAGATATACTACTCCCATTCCGCCTTCGCCGAGCTTTTCTAAAATTTTATAATGTAATATCGATTTACCTATCATCTTTATTATCTCACATCTTCAGTTTCAATTTTTTCAGGAATTCTGAATAGCGTGAATCCCTGAATATATTGTGAAGCAGCGGGTCATCTAATATATTCCCAAGACCGCCGTCATGCTGGCTGTAAGCTCTTTCAAGCCATTCGAATGCTTTGTCTTTTTCATTTCTGTACGCACAGATTTCCGCAATTTGATATGCGGAATCATCCTGGTAATTTTTAATATACTGTAACAGCATATTATCTGCTTCTTTATTATTGCCAAGATCATGATAAACAAATGCAAGCCCTTGTATCTGCAAAGATGGTTCCTTTTCTTTTTGCATCTCAGCTAAAGCCAAATCTGGTTTCCCTTTGAAAAGATACGCAAATCCTATTAACTGATGCGCCCCGGGATACTGCGGATTCAACTCAAGGCATTTTCTTGAGGCAGCTATCGATTTGTCAGGCAAATCAACGTAACAGTATATTATTCCTAAATCAAAATATCCAACTGTTCTCAATGGATCAATTTCAATAGAACGATTAATCAAAGTGATTGCTTCATTAAAACGTCCGAGAGTAAAAGCCAGGCTAGCAGCATTATTGATAACACCCGCGTTTTCAGGTTCTAGCTTAAGTGCTTTCTTAATCAATTTATCTGCTCCATACCAGTTCCATTCATAATATGACTTTATCCATGCTAATCGTGCATAAGCATCTGCAAGATTTGAATTAAGCTCAAGTGCTTTTTCCGCTTCCTTCCGCGATTTGCTATAACCTTCATCTGCAGGTACGTAACCAATATCTGCCTGGGAGCAGTGAGCTCCGGATAATCCCACCCACGCAGGTGCGTAGCCGGAATCGATTGAAAGAGCTTTCTCAAAATATCCAATAGCTCTTTCAAAGTTTTCCTTTCCACGCAGTTCATAAAAATGATTTCCAAGAAGATAATTATTGTAAGCTTCCGGCTCTGTTTTTTGTTCTGGGACAATTATTTCTTTTCCAAGCAGAGCCGCATTAAGTGCTTCAACAACAGAACCTGAAATAGAATCCTGTAAAGCAAATATATTATCCAGTTTACCATCATACGTATTTGACCAAAGAGTGGCGTTAGTTTCTGCATTTACCAGGTCTGCTGAGATGCGGAGATTGTCACCGTGTTTACGCACACTGCCTTCAAGTATATGTTTTACATTTAACTTAACCGCTATAGTTTTAATATCAACATTTTTCTCCTTGAAAAAAAATGATGAGGTACGGGCAATTACTCTCAAGTTTCTGTTCTTGGAAAGAACATTTATCAGTTCTTCAGATAATCCATCTGAAAAATATTGCTGGTTTTTTTGCGGACTTAAATCAAGAAACGGCAGCACTGCAATTGATTTAATTACATTTGAATTCAAAACACTAATTGAATTTGACATAAATAGATAGACTGCGATAGAAGTGAGTATTAATAATGCCGTTGATACCGTCCAAAGTAGCGTTGAACTGTTTTTATTTTTCTTTATACTTCCATTTTCTTTTATTTCCCGAAGGTCCTTTACTATTTCAACTGCTGATTGATAACGGTCATCCGGATTCTTTGCTAGGATTTTGATTATGATTTGTTGAAGTCCCGGACCAATTTCAGATATATTTTCTGGTTCCTCATTCAGGATAGAATATATTATTGCCTGATCATAATCTCCTTTAAATGGTAACATACCAGTTAACATTTCATAAAGTACAACGCCAAAAGACCAGATGTCTGTTCGTTGATCAACTTGTTCTCCTTTTGTTTGTTCTGGCGACATATAAGCTATAGTACCAATGGTGGATCCTATTTGTGTTAATTGTACACCTTTACCAACTTTTGCAAGACCGAAATCCATTATTTTAACTTTGCCGTCTTTCGTAATCATTATGTTTTGAGATTTAATATCTCTGTGTATGATTCCATTTTTATGTGCGGCTTCCAATCCTTCCGCAATCTGTACTGTATAATTAATTACGTCATTCACCGGTAGGGGCTTATCGCGATAAGCCCCTA
>CAZRMA010000322.1:0-4889 GCA_964600655.1 uncultured Ignavibacteriaceae bacterium | reverse complement strand
CTGTAGTATCAAAGTTATCCATTTTAACTCCCTAAATAAATAATGTGAAATGTGCTTCTCAAAAACTAAGTTTACTTTTATCAAAAGGCAACAAAAAAATAAATTTTGGTAAAATCTTTCAAGCAAAGAGGTTAAAGGTTTCTTAAATTAGTAATTAATAAATAAGGAATTATAAATGAAAACAATTATTGAACCTTTCAGAATTAAATCGGTTGAACCAATTCGATTTACAACAAAAACAGAAAGAGAAAAATTATTAACTAAGTCTGGATATAATCCGTTTCTTTTACATGCTGATGATGTTTTAATTGATTTGCTTACAGACAGCGGAACTTCGGCAATGAGTGCAAAACAATGGGCAGGAATAATGGAAGGTGATGAATCTTATGCCGGATCAAAAAGCTTTTACCGTTTTGAAGAAGCAGTAAAAAAAATAACAGGAATGAAACATATTATTCCAACACACCAGGGAAGAGCCGCAGAAAAAATAATATTTTTTATTGTTGGGGGAAAAGGCAAATACTTTCCAAACAATACTCACTTTGATACTACACGAGCGAACATCGAATTCACTGGAGCTGAAGCTCACGATTTATTAAATGAAATTGGGAAGCATCCTGAGGTCAGAGCTGATTTTAAAGGAAATATGGATGTTGAAAAGCTTGAAAGTTTTATTAAAGAAAAAGGGAAAGAAAATATTCCGTTAGTAATGATAACTGTTACAAATAATTCCGGCGGGGGACAGCCGGTTTCAATGCAGAATATTCGTGAAACAAAAGATGTGTGTAATAAATACGGGATCCCATTTTTTCTTGATGCATGCCGTTTCGCTGAAAATGCATACTTCATCAAGATAAGAGAAAAGGGTTATGAGAATAAGTCGATTTTGGAAATCGCTCAAGAAATGTTTTCTTATGCCGATGGTGCAACAATGAGTGCCAAGAAGGATGCACTTGTAAACATCGGCGGTTTTCTTGCTTTAAATGACGAAGAACTTGCAATGCAGTGCCGTAATTTATTAATTGTTACTGAAGGATTTCCAACTTATGGCGGATTAGCTGGAAGAGATTTAGAAGCAGTTGCTCAAGGTTTAGAAGAAGTTGTGGATGAAAATTATCTGCATTACAGGATTAGAAGTGTGGAGTATCTTGGTGATAAACTTGTTGCTGCTGGAGTCCCAATAATTGAACCTCCTGGGGGACATGCAATTTATATTGATGCAAAAAGATTTCTTCCCAACATTCCCCAAGAACAATTTCCGGGACAATCAATTGTTTGCGAACTTTATATTGAAGGCGGAATAAGAGGAGTTGAAATCGGAAGTGTTATGTTTGGCAAATACGATTCGAATGGAAAATTAATTCCACCGTCAATGGAACTTGTTAGATTAGCAATTCCAAGAAGAGTTTATACACAGAGTCATATCGATTATGTTTCAGAAGTTATACTTGAAGTTTTTAGTAAGAGAGAAAAATTAAAAGGTTATGAAATAACTTATCAAGCGCCTATGCTTAGACATTTTACAGCGAGGTTTAAACCCATAGCGTAGAATAATGTCATTTAGAACTATTCCACCTTTGCCGAAGCGGTTTCGCGCAGGCAGGTCTTCGAGTGAGAAATCTATTACATTTTTTAATTACAAGATTTCTCCCTACGGTGGAAATGACATCTGTTGAAAATTAAAAAATAATTTATTCGTTTTAACAAATGAAAATCAAAAAAAAATATTCATTTACAAATAAGAGACAAATTTGGAGACTTCTTCCAACGACTACCGGAAAGCTAGTGATTGAAGATCGCGACACTCAAAACAAAGAAGTTTTTTTTAATTGTATAGATATTAATTCAGGCAAAAAGATATTCGCAAATTTTCAGCTGGATGAAAAATTTTGGATAGGGATTGAAACCATATTTGAGGATATAATTATCTTTCACAAGTTTGCTAAAGCAGACATGCCCGGTCACTCAACAATTATAGCCTTTGATATCAACTCACAAGAAGTTCTTTGGCAGAATGAAGATTTAACTTTTCTATTTACTCATGAAAATAAAGTTTATGGATATAAACAGCGATTCGAAGATAGAATTTTTTACTCAATTAATATTTATACTGGTGAAGTTATTGAAGAATTAGGAAATGATGCCGGTTCAATTAATTCTATTAGAGAAAAGAGTCTAACTTCAAATCAGATGTACGAAGGCTATAATTTCCCTGAAATATTTGATCCGAAACAGAATCCTACTAAATCCAATCAGTTTATAAATAAATTTAAAATTGATAATGTAATCACCGGCAATGTTGATTGTGTTGAATTGCCTGGAATCCTGCTGTTTAACTGTCATTCAGTGAAATCTGATGGACAGTTAAAAAATGTGTTTTATGCGGTTGATATTGAACGGGAAAAAATTATTTTAGAAGAAGTTCTTGATCAAAGTACTCCGGTTTTCATTCCTGATTCATTTTTTATAAAAGATGATTTAATATTCTTATTGATTGATAAGGTTAAGCTTTTGGTTTGCTCTGTTCAGATTTGAATTTTTATTAACTTAATAAAGAAACATGAAACTTACTGATTTAGATAAAGGAACGCTTTTAAAAGCCGCCCGCGATTCCATTCGGGGTTTGCATGAAAAATCTGATGCACCTTCCATTGATTATGCAACTCATCCTAATTTAAAAATATTGGCTGGTGCATTCGTAACTCTAAAATATTTTGAACAATTACGCGGTTGTATTGGATATATAATTTCAAAAACACCTCTTTTCGAAACTGTTTGTAATGCAGCTATTCAAGCAGCTAATCATGATCCTCGTTTTTTACCGGTTAGAGAAGATGAAATGCAAAATCTTTCAATTGAAATATCAGTTCTTTCTCCTCCTCTTCCAATTAAAGACTACAAGGAAATTATTTTGGGAACTCATGGTTTAATCCTGGAATATGAAAATTATAGATCATTGCTTCTGCCTCAAGTTGCGGTCGAACATAATTTTACTGTTGAAGATTTTCTATCAGCATTATGTGAAAAGGCCGGTTTGAAAAATGATTTATGGAAAAATAGAATTTTGAATATTCAAACATTTACAGCAACAGTTTTTTCTGATTTAGAAAGGAGTGAGAAAAAGTATGAGCAAATTTAGAACTCCTGCTGTTGCCGGTATGTTTTATCCTTCAGCGGTAAAAGAACTAACAGATTTAATAACTAATATGCTGGATATAACGGAGCCTGAAAGTAAAATAAATAATGTTTTTGGTTTAATTGTCCCTCACGCAGGCTATATCTATTCCGGTAAAACGGCTGCATACGGATTTAACTATTTAAAAGATAAAAATATAAAAACAGTTGTAATAATTTCACCAAGCCACAGGGAATATTTTCCTGGAATTTGTATCTATGAAGGAGATGGCTACCAGACCCCGCTTGGCCATGTTGAAATTGATAAAGAGTTAAGAGAAAAAATAATCAGTGGAAGCAAAGTAATTTACAGCGGATTGGACGGCCACCGCAATGAGCATGCTATTGAAGTTCAGCTGCCTTTCCTTCAAGTGCTTCTTAAAGAATTTAAATTTGTTCCTATTGTTATGGGTGATCAGGGGGGAATGTTTATTGACGAACTCGCATCAAAATTGTCGTCGGTTATTGGTGATAATACAGTTGTAATTGCCAGTTCAGATCTATCTCACTATTACCCAAAATATCAGGCTGACAAGCTCGATTCAAAAATTGAAGAACATGTTAGCAAGTTTGATTTTGATGGACTTCAGCTCGACCTACAAAGAAAAAATTGTGAGGCTTGCGGCGGCGGGCCAATTGTTTCGGTTATGAAAACTGCATCTTTAAAAAATAAATTGAAATCCAAAGTTCTTGATAGAAGTGATTCAGGTGATACAACAAATGATGATACTGAAGTTGTCGGCTATCTTTCTGCGGTTATTTATGGAGAATAATTGTTTTCTAAAAAAAGCAAGATAGCATTTATTGGAGCTGGGAAAGCGGCATATTCAATTGCCGATGCTTTAATTAAAGCTGGTTATGATATTGATCTTATAATTAGTAAGAACCTAATTTCCTCAAAAAACTTTTCTAAAAAATTCAAAATAAAGACCTACTCTAATTGTGTTTCTAATTTAATTGACTTTGCAGAAATTATTTTTCTTTCCGTACCTGATAATCAAATTAAAATTACCGCGGATAAAATTTCAAAATCAAAAATTAATTTTACAAAAAAACTTTTTATACACTTGTCTGGTGCTAACGACATTTCGCTTTTATCTTCTTTAAATAAGAAAAAAGCAAAGACAGCTTCATTTCATATTATGCAAACCTTTCCATCTAAGAAAATTGTCCCGATTAAAAATTGTTATGCTGCAATTGAAACTGAAGATAAAACAGCAGAAAAATATTTATCTGAATTAAATGATAATTTAAATCTTCAGTCATTCAAAATAAATTCTGAAGATAAAGCCTTTTATCACTTGGCTGGAGTTTATGCTTCAAATTTTTTAGTTGGAAATATTTTTAGTGCTGAAAATATTTTTAAGAAAAGTTCTAAAGGAGAAATAAGATTTTTTGAAATCGCAAAACCGATTATAAAATCAACTTTAGACCATTTAAATAAAAATAATTCTGAAAATTCTTTATCCGGCCCCGTTGATAGGGGAGATTACCAAACAATAATAAAACATATTTCTGCTCTTAAAAAAAGAAAAGATTTTGTTGATGAAAATATTAATCTTCAGCTTCTTAATTATATCTCTCAATCATTAATTCTTTTGCAAACTGCAGAAAAAAAATATGGTAGTTTGAATGAAGGTCATTTGAAGATTAATAAATTATTGATCGATGAATTGAAGAAGTTGGTTAATTAATTGTTGAGTAAAATTATCGCA
>CAZRMA010000321.1:0-4934 GCA_964600655.1 uncultured Ignavibacteriaceae bacterium | reverse complement strand
CTCTCTACACCATTGATGACGTTGAAACTGCTTTAACTCATTTCATCGGCGTTCAGTATGATAAAGAGATTGAAATAGTTTCCGGTGTTAAAGCGATTTTCAGAGATGCTGGCCATATACTTGGTTCAGCAAGCATTATGCTGGAGATAAATGAGAACCTGCCTACCGGACAGGCAGGCGGTAAAAAAACAAGATTAGGATTTACCGGAGATTTGGGCCGCGATGATATGCCCATACTTAGGAATCCTAATATTATGCGCGACCTTGATGTATTGATAATGGAAAGCACTTATGGAAATAGACTTCATTCTGTAAGTGACGAGGCGGAAGAAGAATTAGCCAAAACTATTAATGAAACAACAAATGAAAATGGTAAAATAATTATTCCTTCTTTTGCTGTGGGAAGAACTCAATTGCTGGTGTACATGCTTCATAAATTATGGGATCAAAATAGAATTCCACAATTCCCTATCTATGTTGATTCCCCGCTCGCTGTAAAAGCAACAGATGTATTCAGGCTTCACCCTGAATGTTATGACAGAGAGACATACAGAGTTTTTCTTGAAAATCACGAAGATCCATTTGGATTCGGCAAGCTCACTTATACTCATAATGTAGATGAGTCAAAATCATTAAATTCTGTGAATACTTCATGTATTATTATTTCTGCCTCGGGAATGGCGGAAGGCGGGAGAATTCTTCATCATCTTAAAAATAATATTGAAGATAAAAGAAATTTAATTTTGTTCGTGGGTTACGCTGCCGAAAATACGCTGGCAAGAAAAATTATGGACGGTGCTGAGGAAGTCAGCATTTTGGGAGATGTTCATAAAGTAAAAGCAAAAATAAAAAAGATGGATTACTTTTCAGGCCATGCTGATCAAAAAGGATTGTTGGATTATCTGCGGTTCTGCTCTCCGGAAAAATTAAAAAATATTTTTCTTGTACATGGCGAGCCCGAACAAGCGGAAGTCTTGCTGGAAAAGATTAAAAGCAAAGGATATAAATCTGTCTATTATCCTATCCATGGACAGAAGTTTGAGATATGAATTTAAGTTCTAATATTATTTAAATCTTCGCCATTACTTTTTCAGCAATAGCTTTAGCTTTATTCATTGTGCTTTCGTCATAATCAAAGAATAAAGTATTTATTATTACCTGGTAATGTTTTTTATATCTTACTAATAAAGTTGGCGCTTCATCGTATAAGGCATACCAAACTGCTATTTCACCTAAACCTTGAATTTGTGTCCCTTTTTTTAACGCTTCGCTTAATTCATTAGAGCTTTCCTCATCCCCGGAAACCGACATTGAAGTAATCAAATCTGTTAAGTTAGTTGGATTATTTTCATTTGCATCATATTGAATAAGAATTCCCACCGACTTATTTCCTTCTTCTGTATAAAAGCTGCATTGAGTTGCCCAACGCGTGTTGTCGGAATTTGCATTATCCAATGTGTGCTTAAAATTTTTAATTTTTATATCCATTATTTTTTCAATGTCTTCTTTGGATAATATTCCGCATGCATCTTTTTTATCTGCACTATTAGCCTTTAACCCCTGAACCGAAGATTTTTCATTATTATCACTGGAACAATTAATAAATATCACGGCGAAGGATAACATAAAATAAAAAACTATTCTTCTCACCGTGTAAATATTTCGATTCATTTGTATTTCCTCTAAATATTATTAGATGCTTTTTGATAATTTGCTAAATATATAGTTAAAAAAAAACTATAAAAGCAGTTTATCTTTAGTAAGATAAAAAACTTTTCGCAAAAAAAAAGACGCCTTATATTAGGCGTCTTTATTCAATCAAAATGACTGATTTTTATAAGAAACTTTTTATATGTTGAACATAGGATTTTGCTCCGCCTTCTTGATAACCTGTATAAGTAATTACTTTTCCATTACTATCTAATAAAACTATAGTTGGAAATCCTTGAACGTTGAATTTCTGAGCTAATTGGCGATTATAATAAGCTGTTTCTTGAGATTGTGGAGTATTTTGCGGGAAGTCAATCATTACCATAACAAGATTTTTATTTGCATAATCAATAAATTCTTTTTGGGTAAAAACTTCTGCACTTAATTTTTTACACCAAACACACCAATCGGAGCCTGTAAAATCAACTAAAATCGGTTTATTTTGTTTTTTAGCTGTTTGAATTGCATTTTCTAAGTTATTATTCCACTTTAATTGATTTGCACTGTCTTTTTTATTCCCCGAATTTGTGGAAACGGCAAATACTATTGTAGAAACGAAAGCTAAAAGAATAAATATTTTGATAAATGATTTCAAACCAGTCTCCTTTTTATTTTTAGATTTTTTCACCTTAGCCATGTTGATTTCCTCGATTTCAAATTAATTGTCAATTTAATTCATTGACATATTTGATTCAAAAATATTCAAAAAGTTTCACAAAATTATCATTAAAATAAAAATTATTTTGATGAAACATTTGCATAAGTCCAATTTCTTCAAAGAAATTAGGTTTGCAGACTGATTTTATAGTCTGCAAACAGATAATATATTGTTAAAAAAATGTATTCATTTTGTGATGGAATTTTTACTTTATTAAGTAATATTTTAAATACAATAATTATAAAGAATGTGAAAGGCTGTGAATAATTATGAAAAAAATAATTTTGTATTTAATATTTATTACATTCACCATGGTGGTCATATCTTTTGCAGGTATTGGGTCAAAGAAAAAAATAAAAACGAAAGAGAATAAAATGAATTCACAAGCAGAAGCTAAATTAGATACAGCTACTTTTGGAACCGGATGTTTTTGGTGTTCCGAAGCTATTTTTGAAAGAGTAAAAGGAGTTAAGTCTGTAGTATCCGGCTATTCAGGAGGAACAGTTGAAGACCCGACATATGAAGAAGTATGCACTGGAAATACAGGGCATGCTGAAGTTGTTCAAATAACTTTTGACTCGAGTATTGTTTCCTATGACAAGCTTCTTGAAATATTCTGGAAAACGCATGATCCAACTACTTTAAATAGGCAAGGTGCTGATGTTGGTACACAATATAGATCAGTAATATTTTATCACAATGCAGATCAAAAAGAAAAAGCGGAATATTATAAGAAGAAATTAGAAGACGAGAAGATTTGGAAAGACCCGATTGTAACTGAGATTTCTCCCTTCAATCATTTTTATGAAGCAGAAGATTATCATCAAGAATATTATGACAATAATCCAAATCAAGGATATTGTGCATACGTGATTACACCAAAAGTGGAAAAATTTGAGAAGATATTTAAAGATATGCTAAAGAAATAATAAATGTGGTTAAATAATGAACCCAATTTCTGAAGAAATTGGGTTCATATAAATAAAATAAAATGCAAGGGCGTTTTACTAAACGCCCCTACAAATCTTAATCAATCTTGATAATCTAATACCACGTCTTCACGTGTTTTTTTACCAAAGATTTTTCTGCCCAAAGCCGGCACTTTTACTTTTAATTTTTCCATCATTGTATAAACAACCGGAACTAATATAAGAGTTAAAAACATTGAACTTATTAATCCACCGATTATTGCCCAGGCTAATCCGGATTTCCATTCGGAACCTGAATCCGTTGCTAAAGCTAAAGGAAGCATACCTATAACCATTGCGGTTGTGGTCATGAGAATCGGCCTTATTCTACTGTGGCCAGCTTCCATTAAAGCATCAAAAACATTCATGCCATTTTCTTTTCTCATTTGGTTCGCTCGATCTACAAGCAAGATAGCATTCTTACCAACCAATCCTATAAGCATTATTATTCCAAGAATGGAAAATATGTTTAATGTTTTCATCGTCAAAGCTAAAGCTAAAAATGCTCCGACCATAGCGACCGGAATTGATAAAAGAACCACAAAAGGATAAATGTAAGAATCATATAATGCAACCATTACCATATAAACAAAAAGTATAGCCGCAATCATTGCCAATCCAAGACTTCCAAATGAATCCGCTTGATTTTTCAAGTCACCTTCATAAGCAACATCAACACCAGCCGGGAGAATTCCTTTTGCCAATTCTGCTTTAATATCCTGACCTATGCTTCCGCTTGGCCTTCCGTTAACCTGCGCATAAACAGTGATAGAATTTATCCTGTTTCTTCTCTGAAGCTTTGTAGGGCCTGTAGTTTGATAAATATCCGCGAACTGCTGAAGCTCAATTACTTGTCCTTTTTTATTTAAGAAAGTAAGATTTTTTACATCGGAAATCGTAGACCGGTCAAATTTATCAAGCACAATTCTTAAATCGTAATCATCATTACCATCTCTAAATTTTGAATCGTCGTCTCCGGTCAGCGCCACACGAAGTGCGGCACCTACATCTGCAATCGTTAATCCGAATTGTGCTAATTTTTGCCGGTCAATATCCACACGAGTTTCAGGTTTACCTTCTTCGGCAGATAATCTAACATCTGCAGTTCCACGAATATTTTTTAAAGTCTTCATTAATATATCGGCACCTTTTTCCACGTCTTTTCTATCCGGCCCGTTTACAATCAATTGAATAGGGGTTTGATTCGCTGTTCCAAAAATTCCTATGGGGTTAACACGAACTTTTACCCCTGGAATTTTACTAACGTAATCTTTTATTTTTTCTCCAACATCATCCGTTGAGATGTCCCTTTGTTCTTTGGGAACAAGTGCAACATCTAATTCAGAAGAATTATTTGATGATTGCCCGAGTAATCCTTCATTTGAAGCACCAACTGTAACGAACACTTTTTTAACTTCAGGAAGATTAGTTACATATCTTTCAATATTTTGTGTAACTAAATTTGTATTCTCAAGTGAAGCTCCTGGTTTTGTTTCTAAAATTACAGCGAACTCTCCACGGTCGGATTGAGTAATAAACTCACTTCCAATAAAACCTAACGGGGCTAATGCCAAAGAAGCAATAAAAAGTAACACTGA
>CAZRMA010000320.1:0-4940 GCA_964600655.1 uncultured Ignavibacteriaceae bacterium | reverse complement strand
ATTATCAGGATTAAAAATTTCAGCAGTCGGTAAATTAAAAATATCGTTCAGTGTTAAAGAAATATTTTTCATAAATACTTTAGTGCAATTTCCTTGTCTGAAAAATGATTCCTAACTCCTTTTATTTCCTGGTAATCCTCATGACCTTTACCGGCAATCAAAATAACTGCATCTTCTTCGGAACTTTGAATGGCTTTTTTAATGGCCTCTTCTCTATTCTCAATTTCTTCAAAATTATTTTTAGTTATCCCTGTTTTAATATCATTAATTATTTCAAACGGATTTTCATTCCTAGGGTTGTCGGATGTAATAATTATTTTATCACTTAGCTCCGATGCAATCCTTCCCATAACCGGGCGCTTGGTTTTATCTCTATTTCCTCCGCAGCCAAATACGGTATAAACTCGAAATTTATTTTTCACAATTTTATGAACTGCCTGCAACGCTTTTTCAAGACTATCTGATGTATGCGAATAATCAACAATTACTTTTTTCATTCCTTTGCCAACAACTTCAAATCTGCCGGGAACTTGTTTTGTGGTTTTGATACCTTCAACCGCTGAATTAAAATCTACTCCAAGCAAAACAGTAGTAGCGATTGCGGCACTTGCATTATAGGCATTGAATTCACCGACAAGTGCAGTTGATACGGGATAGAAATGATTTTTATGCATTAGCTGGAAATGAGTACCGTTCAAGTCATAGTTTACATTGCTAATAATAAAATCTGCATTTGATGCCATGCCATACGAATGAAAACGCGCCTTTGAGTCCTCAAGAAGGCGTGTGCTATTGCCGTCATCCGAGTTATAAACACCAAATGCAGAAACACCTAGATTATCAAATAGTATTTTTTTTGCTTTTAAGTAAGAATCAAAATCTTTGTGAAAATCAAGATGATCTGAAGTTATGTTTGTAAAAATCGCTGCTCTGAATGTCAAATTCTTTACTCTGTTTAAGACTAATGAATGAGAAGAGACCTCCATTATTGCGTATTCACATCCTTGAGAAATCATATCATAAAAAAAGGCATTTAAATCATTCGATTCAGGAGTTGTCAAGGAAGATTTAATTTCTTTATCACCATTAAAATTCGAAATTGTACCAATCAAACCGGTTTTATATCCAGAATGCTCTAATATATTTTTTATATAATACGTTGTGGTTGTTTTTCCATTCGTGCCGGTAATTCCAATCAGGTTTAATTTCTTTGAAGGTTCTTTATAAAAATAATTTGATAGTTCTGCCAGCGCAACTCGGCTGTCATGTACTAAAATTTTTGCTGCATTATTATGATTTATTATTTCATCTGGGATAGCATTAGCATCTTCTATTACAACTGCAATTGCACCTTTATTAATTGCCTGCAAAATATATTTGTGTCCGTCAGTATTAAATCCCCTAATTGCAACGAAGATAGAATTCTGTTCAACCTTTCTTGAATCATAAACAATATTTGCAACATCCTGTCTTTGAACTTCGCCGGTTACGTTTATGACTTTTACACTATTTAAAAGTTCGGTTAATTCCACTAATAAATTTTCGCTCCAACATTATTATTTTCACATGTTAAAACACAAATCTGACTTCTATCTATTTTATTTCCAGGGTTAACTGTCTGTGAAATTACCTTTCCTGAGCCTTTAACCTTGTAAGTAATTCCAAGTTTAGTTAAAACTTGTATAGCATCACGCAAAGAATAATTTGAAAGATCAGGCATGATTTTAATGTTATTGAAATCGCCTTTATTTATTTTTTTTGTTATTTCATTGTCTGCATGAATAACTTTAACGCTTGCTTCCTTGTCATAATTCTTCAAGTTAACAGTTTTATATTCAAACTCCTGGTCTTTATAATTTTTAATTTGATCCTGAAATAAATCAGGATCTGAGCTGATAATTCTTTCTGAAATATTTTTGAAAATCGGAGCTGCAACTGCACCGCCATATTTGCCGACAGAAGGAGAATTCACAAGTACAAAACAAAGTATTTGCGGATGGTTAACCGGAAAAAATCCTATAAATGAAGAGTTATATTCCGATTTGGAATATCTTCCATTAATTAATTTTTGAGACGTTCCTGTTTTTCCACCAACACTTATAAAATTGAGTTTTGCATTTTTACCAGTACCTTTTTCAACAACTCCAACCATCATTTTTTTAATTTTGTTTGATGTCTCTTTTGAAATTACTCTTCTAATTTCTTTATGAACCATAGTATTTATTTCTTCACCACCGGGGTCTTCAATTTTTTTAATGAGCTTTGGCTGATACAAAACTCCCCCATTAATCAGGGCGCAATACGCAATTGAAATTTGCAGAGGTGTAACCGAAAGTTCATATCCGTAAGACATAAAAGCCTTTGTTAATGAACCCCACTTGTTAGGCTTCTTTAATGTGCCTTTAGCTTCACCAGGAAGATTAACCCCCGTATAATTTCCAAATCCAAATCCGCGCAGGTATTTATAAAACGTATTATCATTGAGTCTTTGAGATAACTTTGCCATACCAATATTACTTGATTGCTCTAAAATTCCATCAACAGTTAAATATGTATGCTGATGAGTATCAGATATATAAACGCTTTTAAATTTGTATCTTCCATTTTCAACATTCAGAAGTTCGCTTTCTTCACACAATTTATTGTCAAGTAATATCGACATACTTATTGATTTAAAAGTAGAGCCTGGTTCATAAGTATCTGTAATTACTCTGTCTCTTCTTTCTGCATCGCTGTATTTCCAATATTCGTTGGGATTAAAATCGCCTATACTAGCAAGGGCCAAAATTTCTCCATCGTTCGGATTCATCACTATTCCAATCGCCGAAGTTCCACCATATTCATTTAAACCATTCTGAAGCTCATCTTCAAGGATAGATTGATAATTTTTGCTAATGGTTAAATAAATATTATCTCCAGCGACAGCGGCTTTGGTTTCTTTTTCGGAAACTGTAATCATATCACCAATTGCATCTCTTTCTATCAAACGGATGCCATCTTCGCCAGTTAAAACGCTGTCAAAACTTTTTTCTATACCATTTACACCTTGTAAATCATTATTCACAAATCCAAGTAAATGTGAAGCGAGCTTATCGTAATAGTAAACACGAGTCGGCTCTTCCCGATAGAAAAGTCCATTCATCTTATAATCTTTTAACTGCAACCCTTTTTCGCTTGGAGCCTTTTTTTCGATGCAGATTGTTTTGCCTGTGTTTTTTAACAAGGACGAATAATAAGATTTAGGTTTGTTAAAAATTACGGAAAACTTTTTCGCAACTTCCTCTTTTCCTTTTTTAGAAATCATTCGGAGATCAACATAAAACGAAATGTCATTTCGATTATAAGCTAAAAGTACATTATTGCGGTCGTAGATCAATCCTCTATTTGCTTTAATCTTTTCAACTTTTGTCTGCTGTTGTTCAGCATAAAATTTTAATTCATCGCTTCTAACAATTTGAATATTCACCAGCTTTGCAACTATTGCAGCGCAAAAAACAAAAATGAAAATTATAATTACAATTGCACGCGAATTACTCATACTTCCCGTTAATCATTTTAGATATTTCCTGAATTCTTTCTTTACTAACATCAATTTTAATTGATGGACTATTTTGCTTGATCAGACCCAAATCATCTTTTGCTATTTGAACAATTCTATCTTCAGCGGTATAATATTGATATTCTGCAAATAAGCTCACCCTAGTATTATTTTTAGCATTCAATTTTTCTTCTTCTAAAACTTTTTGCTTTGTCATTACTTCGCATTTTAATTTAATACTCACATAACCAAGCACTATAACTGCAATGGTAATTAAAAAGAAAACTACAATTGCAATAAAGGGCTTTGAACTTTTTTTCATATTTTTTCTGCTGCTCTAAGTTTGGCACTGCGCGCCCGGATATTATTTTCAATTTCCCCATGTGATGGAGTAACGGGTTTCCTGGTCAATATTTTTAAGCGCTTTTCCTTATCACATACACATACCGGGTATTCCTTCGGACAAATGCAATCCAACGTTTCATATTTAAAGTGCTCTTTAACTATCCTGTCTTCTAATGAATGATAAGATAGAATTACTATTCTTCCTCCGGGCTTTATTAACGATACAGATTTTTCCAAAAATATTTTTAAAACATCTAGTTCGTCATTCACATAAATACGAAGCGCCTGAAATACTCTTGATAATGTTTTAGTTTGATATTTCTTCGGAGTCAAATCAATAATTATTTTACCCAACTCCGTTGTTGTTTCAATTTTCTTTTGTACTCTTAGCTGACAAATTCTTCTGGCAATTTTTCTTGAATTCTTTTCCTCTCCGTACTTATAAATAATATTTGCAATATCTTCTTCAGAAAAAGAATTGATTATATCTGCAGCACTTACAACTTTTGTTTTGTCCATCCTCAGATCCAATTTAGCTTCATTCCTGTAAGTAAAGCCTGATTCAGGATTATCAAGTTGAAAAGACGAAACGCCTAGATCTGCAAAAATACCGTCAAAGAACCTGCCTTTATTTGTTTCGATGTTTATCGATTCAATTTTAGCAATGATATCTATTTGGGAAAAATTATAATTATAAAGTTTTACTCTCTTTTCTTTTTCAAAAATTTTTTTTGAATAATTAAATGCATCTTGATCAACATCTGTGGCAATAAGTAATGCATCATCATTGAGACTTTTTAATAATCCTGTTGAATGACCTCCGAATCCAAGTGTACCATCGAAATAGATTCCAGATTTATTTGTTATTAAGTATTCTAAACTTTCATTAATTAAAACAGGCTTATGACGTTCATCAGCCATTTAATTAAGCCATAACTTTAGCTGCAATTGATTCATAGGTCTCATCCGACTGCTTTAAATATTCTTCGTAAACTTTAGGATTCCATACTTCAATTTTTTTCAATGCACCTAATATTAAAACTTCTTTTTCTATTTT
>CAZRMA010000319.1:0-4954 GCA_964600655.1 uncultured Ignavibacteriaceae bacterium | reverse complement strand
GTTCTTTCAGCTACTATTTTTCTTTCCGGCGGGATAATTGGAACACTCCATCATTTATATTTTTCGGGAACACCTATGGTAGTGCTTGCACTTGGTTCTGTGTTCAGTGCGCTTGAAGTTGTACCTTTATTGTTTGTTGGATACGAAGCCTGGGAAAATATCAAATTGTCAAAAGCGAAAGCCTGGGTAATAAAATACAAATGGCCGATATACTTTTTTGTAGCTGTTGCATTTTGGAATTTAGTTGGCGCAGGACTTTTCGGTTTCATGATAAACCCGCCAATTGCACTCTACTATATGCAAGGATTGAATACAACTCCCGTGCACGGTCATGCAGCGCTCTTTGGAGTTTATGGAATGCTCGGAATCGGTTTAATGCTATTCTGCTTGAGAGGAATGCGGCCGGATATTGAATGGAATGAAAAGCCGTTAAAGTTCTCATTCTGGGCTATCAATTTTGGTTTATTTGCAATGGTGACTTTCAGCCTATTGCCTGTTGGATTAATGCAAACCTGGGCTTCGGTTGAACATGGTTATTGGTATGCACGAAGTGCTGAGTTTCTTCATACCGGGTTAATGCAGAACCTCCGTTGGTTCAGAGCTTTTGGGGATACAATTTTTGCTGTTGGTGCAGTAGTATTAATATATTTTGTATTTCAGCTATCTATTAAATTTTTGAAAGAGGATAAAATAAAATGAATGATGAAATAATTGCGAAGAATCTGATTGACGAAATAAATTTTCAGGATGGCTCAATAGTAAGCAAACAATTGCTAAAAAAATCAAATGGGAATATTACTTTCTTTGCATTTGGAAAAGATGAAACTTTAACTGAACACACCTCTCCTTATGAAGCGTTCGTATATTTAGCTGAAGGTGAAATGGAAATAAAGATTGATGGGAAACCAGTAATGATAAAATCGGGGCAGTTAATTATCCTGCCCCCAAATATCCCACATGCATTGAAAGCAATTGTCAATTCAAAGATGCTTTTGATAATGATTAAATAATATGGACAGACATTTTTAAGAATTATAGTGCAAATTATTTTTTAATTATGCTTTAAATTAACAATCGGTAAGACATTTTAAGAACTTCTTTGCTTATTGAAGTGCCATATGTTTTCTGTACAGGATGTGATTAGTTTATATATTGAGTTTTACATAGCCTAACTTTCGAGGTTTCAGAAACCTCGAAGGTTTTTGCAATTAAGCTTGCTTAAAAACTTCCGATTTAACAGTAACCTTCTCGAGATTTTTTAAATTCACATCTACGCCAATTCCCGGTTTATCTGGGACATTAATTGTCCCATCTTTTGAAATTTCAAAAGGTTGTTCAATTATATCTTCTTCAAAATATCTTTTACTTGCAGAAATATCAGCCGGCAGCATAAAATTTGGAAGAGAAGCCAAAGCAATATTGCCTGCACGACCGATTCCAGATTCAAGCATTCCGCCATGCCAAACCGGAATATTTTTCTCCAAACAATAATCATGAATTTTTTTTGATTCGGTAAAACCTCCAACTCTACCTGGTTTTATATTTATTATTTTACAAGCATCTAATTCTATTGCAGTTGTTGTGTCATTTAACGAAGTAATACTTTCATCTAAACAAATTGGAGTTTGAATTTGCTTTTGCAATTTGGAATGCTGATATATATCATCATGCGCAAGCGGCTGTTCAATCATTAAAAGATTAAATTCATCTAATTTCTTAAAGATTTCTAAATCACTTAATTGGTATGAAGAATTAGCATCAACTTGCAATAAAATATTTGGGAATTCTTTTCGTATCTCTGAAACTATTTCAACATCTGTCCCTGGTTTAATTTTAATTTTTATTCTTTTGTATCCTTCTTGCAAATATTCATTTATAGTCTTTAACATTTTTTCATTTGAAGACTGAATGCCGATGCTAACTCCAACTTCGATTTTATTTTTATTTCCTTCCAGATATTTCGAGAGAGAAACATTTTCTACTTTTGAAAATAAATCCCAAAGCGCTGCTTCAATTCCGGCTTTGGCCATATTGTGCCCGCGAATCCATGCCCAGGTTGAAATAATTTCTTCTAAAGATTTAAAATTCTTATTTAAAATTTGGGGAATTATAAATTCAGTTAAAATGTGCCAGGCTGTCTTTAAAGTTTCATATGTGTAAGAAGGATTGGATTGCGCTACACATTCACCCCATCCGCAAATGCCTTCCGAATCAACTTTGATGATTATATGTTCTTCAAAATTTTCAATTCTGTTTGCTGATTCGAAGGGAGAAATAAGCTTCATTTTTATATGACGAATTTCAATTTTTTCTATTTTCATTTTGTTCAATAAAGATTTGAGTTGTAATAAATATTCACAAATGTATTGAAATTTAAAATAATTTCATTTTTCAAAAAAAATCAATAAAAATTAAACTTATTTGAACCGTGATACAAGCGTCATTTACATATCAATGGCTTTTGATTTCTAAATAAAAAGGTTATCTTTATCTCAAGGAAATCCTCTTCTCAATCAAAGTTAAAATTCAGCAAATTTTCTAATTCGCAAAAGCTACGTTATACTTTCAAAAATATTAAAGGGCGTATTTATGGAAACTGTTAGACAAATTCTACAAAAGAAGGGCTATCAAATTTTTTCAATATCACCTGATGCAAAGGTTTTTGATGCATTAAAAATTATGGCAGAGAAGGGTGTGGGTGCACTGTTGGTTATGGACGGTGAAAAAGTTGAAGGGATTATGTCTGAAAGAGATTATGCCCGTAAGGTAGTTCTTCTCGGTAAATCTTCAAAAGAAGCTTCCGTTAAAGAAATTATGTCAGGGAAAGTCATTTATGTAGAACCGTATCAAAGTGTTGAGGAGTGCATGGCATTAATGATCGAAAAAAAGATTCGCCATTTACCCGTATTTGAAAATGGCAAATTATCCGGATTAATTTCAATAGGTGATGTTGTTAGAGCAGTTATTGGTGAGAAAGAATTTGTGATAGATCAGTTGACCCATTATATAGTTGGATTACCTTAAACCAAAAGATTATTGAGGATTTTTTTAGTTAGTTTGGAAGATAATTCTTGATATCCGGTATTGCATGTAATGCATTAATTTTTTTGTAATAATTTAAAGCTTCCTGGAAGAATTTTTTACTTTCTTCATTCTTACGTATATCTTTATAAAGTATTCCGAGCTCATAAGCGGTTTCCGCCTGGTTTAATTTGTTTCCCAGTTCCATATTGATTCGCATACTTTTAAGTAAATTATTCTCGGAGGACTCATAATTATTTTTATTTCGCTGAATAATACCAATAACTTTGTGACAATCGGCAATAGTCAACCTATCATTTATTTTTGTAGAAATCTCAAGGGCCTTTTTAGCAAATGTACTTGCTATCTCAAATTCCGATATACGTATATATACTTCCGCTTTGCTTAAATATGAAATTCCCAAATGCTGCAGGTGTTTTGTTTTTAGTGAGTCATTGATGCTTTCATCAAATTTATTGATTGCAAAAATATAATCATGATTTTTAAGATATAACATCCCTAGGTTATGTTTAATTTCAGCAGCTCTTTCAAAGTTTTCATTTATTTCAAATGTGGATACTGCTTTTTCATAATAATAGATTGCCTCTGCAAAATTACCTAAAATGTTTTCGATGATTCCTAGATTTGTGAGCAGCTTTCCTCTTAAACTTGGATCATCTTCTTTGCATAAATAAGAAAGACTCGCTTGAAAATGTTTTTGAGCTTTCACAATGTTCCCATGATCACCTTCAATAATACCGTACAAGTTTTCAACCTTAGCTAGCCCTCTATAATCAGTTAATGTTTTAAATAATTTTTCAGCCGCCCTTGAAAATTTTAAGCTTAAGCCCCATTCAGCAGTTTCACTGTAAAGTTCTCCAAGTTTAATATATGCTCTGGCTTTGACTTCAGTCAAATTTTTATCTGTTTTGACTAAATTCAGTAAGCTTTTATAGATTGAAATGGAAATTGATCGCTCACCAAATTTTGCAGTTTTGTCTGCTAAATCAAATAAAAATTCATACAATCCCGGGGCTTGAAGTTTTTGGGATGAAAATGTCATTAATGAATTAATAGTCGCGGATAAATTATGAGGATTACATTCATCTGATTTATGAATTGAATTGAATTCAATTATCTCTTCTTTTTTAAAAAACTTTTGTAAAACTCCGTTTAAAAGCTCTTCTTTATTTACATCAATATTTTTCAAAATTTATTTTTCTCATTTACTAAGTAATTAGGTTAAGTTAATGTTCTCCCTAAAAACAATTTATATTATTTGCACCAGCAGTATCTAGAGAAATGATTTATCTCTGCATTATTAACTCCCAACCGCCCTCCAACGATCTTAAATAAAATTCCGTCATTTAATATCGGTTCCATATCGCCGTGGTCCGGGACAAAACAAAATCCTATTTGTCCTGGCTGAAGTAAACCTAAACTATCAAGTTCTGCTAGATCCAGTCCTGTATAATTTAAATTCAATTTTAGGGGTTTATCAAACTGCATCGGGGGGTAAAACTGCACAGAAGCTATTTTACTGTTTGTCACAATCGTAATTGTTTGCACACCTTGAAATGCATCCTTAGGTATAATTAATTGTGCTGAGGTAGTTACTAACCCTAAAGTTCCATGTTCAACATTGTGTAAATTTATGATTCCACCTTTTGAACCATCAATGATTTCTGATACCTGGGATCCAATAGTTTCATCAATTTGGTTAGACAACTTCTGATGCATATACTGCACTTCAGTATTCTGTAAAATTGATGTTTGTTCCGTAATCGGATTGTTCTCTGTTAGTAAATTTTCCTTACATCCCCATTGGAATGAAAAGATTATAGCCACAAGAATTATCAGTTTTACTATATTTTTCATTTTCTCGCCCTTGCTTCCCTTTTCTGTATTTATTGAATAATTAAGTTTTGCCTTC
>CAZRMA010000318.1:0-4970 GCA_964600655.1 uncultured Ignavibacteriaceae bacterium | reverse complement strand
CTATTGAAGAAGATAGATTAATGGTTGACCCTTTAATTACCGTTTGTTTGGGAGATCTAAATGCAAAACAGCAAAGAGCCCTCGAAGACGATTTAGAACTTGCAAATAGAATACAAATGGGACTGCTGCCTAAAAATAATATTACAAAAGACGGCTGGGAAATAAGTTATTATTATTCACCGGCTGGCATTGTTAGCGGAGATTATTGCGATATAATTATAAATGAAAATGAAGATGGCTTTTTATTTATGCTAGGTGACGTAACTGGAAAAGGAGTTGCCGCTTCAATGTTAATGACACAAATGCACGCAGTATTTCACAGTTTAACTAATTTGAATTTTCCGTTAAGCGATTTATTAAAACATGCAAATAGATTGTTTTGTGAAAGCAGTATCAATTCTCATTTCATGACTTTGGTTTGCGGAAGAGCAAATAAAAATGGTACAATTGAGTTAAGTAATGCGGGTCATTGTCTTCCCATTCATGTAAAAAAGTTTGATATGGTTACAATTAATTCTACATCTATGCCTATTGGATTATTTTGCACACTTGATTATACTTTTAATAAAGTGACTTTAGAAAAAGGAGAAAGTTTGGTTCTTTATTCTGACGGACTTTCGGAAGCTTTTAATGGCGAAGCTGAGTATGGAGATGAAAAAATTAAGAACATTGTTAAAATAAATTCTGGAAAAAATTCAAAACAGCTGGTTCAAACATTACGTGATGATTTAAGAAGTTTTATGAATGGAAATAGTATGAAGGATGACTTAACAATTATGGTGATTTCAAGAACTGAATAGTATATTTTTATTTCTCTTATTTATTTGATCTTTGTATAATTAAAATTGTTAAGTACTCTGATTCCGTTGCTGCTGATAAAATCAGTTATAAATTCGGCAGAACAAATACTCCCGATGTAAAAGGAAAGAAGTCCTTAATAAATTTTCTTTAATGAAGAATTACTCCAATTCGTTTAATTACACCAATAGATTCAAAATTCAGTTCCAGATTATGAAAATTCCCTCATTGGAAGGTGAAAAAGGTGGGTTAGTAAAATCAAAGTATATAATATACTCGGGAATGAAACAGCACTACTTGTAAACGAAAGTAAACCAGTATGAGAATATTAAGTAGAATTTAAAGGCAGCAAATTACTACATGGAATTTATTACTGTAGATTTTAAACAGGTAGTTTTATCATTACGAAAAAGCTTGCGTTATTGAAATTAAAAGATAATCGTAAAAGTATTGTCTACAAATACAATATAGATTAAGGACAATTTAACAAGAATAACATTACGGTTTTTTTAAGTTTTATTTTTATATTTGTGAACAACAAGACCCGAAGAAAAATTCTTTAAGCGGAGTTGCACTATTTTGAAAATTGCGTTCCCCAAAAGTTCATTCAGAAAATTATCCCTTTATACTACCAGCCTTTTTGAACGTGCTCGAATGACCGAACATACCTTCTTAATTATTGTAGCAATCATAATCGGAGTAATGGGCGGCTTTTCTGCAATTGGTATTAGGGCTTTAATTAAAGCAATTTCTTCAATTTCATTTCATGGTGATTCAAGCATTCTTCAAAATATAATGCACACACCATGGTACTGGGTCTTAATTGTTCCTGTAATTGGCGGTCTTATTGTCGGGCCTATTATTTATTTTCTTGCCCCTGAAGCAAAAGGGCATGGTGTTCCTGAAGTAATGCAGGCAATTTTATTACGCGGTGGAAATATTAGGCCTCGTGTTGCAATCATCAAAGCTATTGCATCAGCCATTTCAATTGGTTCAGGCGGTTCTGTTGGCAGGGAAGGTCCAATTATCCAAATCGGCTCCAGCATTGGTTCAATGGTTGGACAGTTTTTAAGAGTGCCAAGTAAACGATTAAAAACTTTGGTAGGATGCGGTTCTGCAGCCGGAATTGCGGCTGCATTTAATGCCCCTATTGCAGGAGCTTTATTTGCAGTAGAAATTATTTTAATGGATTTTACAGTTGCACAATTTTCCCCTATTGTTATCTCCTCAGTAATGGCAACGGTTATTTCACACAGCTTTGAGGGAGATTTTGCAGCGTTTGTTGTTCCTCATTACCAGCTTGTTTCACCGTACGAAATAATTTTTTATTTTGTTCTCGGCGCATTAAGCGGTATCGTTTCCTTTCTTTTCATAAAACTTCTTTATCTTTTTGAGGATTTCTTCGACAACAGGTTAAAAATTCCCGAGTACTTAAATCCTGCAATTGGGGGCCTTGGAATTGGTGCCATTGGATTAATATTCCCACAAGTTATGGGCGTGGGATATGATTCAATAAATGATGCTTTATATGGAAATATGATTTGGTATATCGCATTAATTTTAATCTTCATAAAAATACTTGCCACATCAATTACTCTTGGCTCAGGCGGATCGGGTGGAATTTTCGCGCCTTCACTTTTTATGGGTGCAATGCTGGGTTATTTTTTCGGATCATTGGTTCATACAATCTTTCCCGATATGACGGCTTCTCCGGGAGCGTATGCTCTTGTAGCGATGACCGGTTTGGTTGCCGGCACTACACGCGCTCCAATAACAGCAATCATAATTGTTTTTGAATTAACAAACGATTACAGAGTTGTACTACCTTTAATGATAACGGGAATTATCAGTACAATAATTTCTACTAAGTTATCAAGGGAATCAATTTATACTTTAAAACTGGTTCTTCGTAACATAGGTATTAAGGAAGGTTTTGAAACAAATTTAATGGAATCAATATTTGTTAAGAATGTTTATAGAAAAGAATTTGACACAATTAATGTTACAGATAATTTTAGCGAAGTGGTAAACAATGTGATACAGGGGAGAGAAGCAGATTTTCCGGTTTCCAATGACCGGGGCGTTGTGCTGGGAATGATTTCTATTTATGATATCAAGGATTATTTGTTTGAGAGGGAATCGCTTGAAAATGTTTTAATTGCCGGGGATATTATTAATCCCCGATTTGAACCGGTTGTAGTGGACGACAATAGTCAGAATGCTTTAGACAAAATGCAAAAATATGGATTTGAGGGATTGCCAGTTGTTGATTCAATATCATCAAAAAAAATTATTGGAATGATTTGGCGCAAAGATATATTAGATGCATATCAAAAAGAAACTGAAAGAAGAGAAATAACCGCCAGCCTTGCAAGCAGCATTAACATGAAAGATGAAACGACACAAGTTCATTTTATGGAAGGATATTCAATTAGCGAAATTTTAGCTCCAAAATCTTTTAAAGGAAAATCTATTAGAGAACTTAACATAAGGCAAAGATTTGGAGTAGATGTACTTTCAGTAAAAACAAAAGAAAAATATGGAGAGAAGATTAACGCGATTCCAAGTCCTGACTATATTATAAAGCCAAAAGATAAATTGATTGTTGCAGGAGAAATAAAGAGTATTAATTATTTAAAAAATGTTGAGTAAGATTTTATTATGCCAGTTAGCTTTTTCTAAAAAGGATTTGTCATAAGCGTTAAGAATGAAAAATACTCATATTTACTTAATTGCTCTACTTATCATCTTTCAAATACTTCAAAGCTGCTCTTCGAATGAAAAAGAAGAAATTCCAACCCAGCAGACCACAACCATCGACTCAAGCTTTATTGCTAAGGTTTTAAATCCTAAATATAATCGAAGAGGTGGCCCGGCAATTTATTTTGATGAATCACACAATAATTATTTTTCGATAGAAAACAAGTTTAAGCCTTTTGCAGATTTGTTGGAAGCTGATGGATATAGAATAAAATTAGTTAGAATTAATTTCAAAAAGGGAACATTGAGAAAAAAAGATATACTAATTATTGCCGATCCGTTAAACGCAGTCAATGTCAATCACTGGTTCATTCCTAATCCATCTGCTTATACAAAAAGTGAAATTAAATATTTAAATAATTGGGTAAAGGATGGCGGCTCACTATTATTAATTGCCGGACATATGCCATTCGCAGGCGCCGCATCAAATTTAGCTGCTTCTTTTGGATTTAAATTTTATAATGGATACGCAAAAGATACAACCGGAAAATTTCCCAGTATGTTTTATAAATATAATCATACTCTTGCTGTTAATAATCTCACTAAAAACGTCGATTCGATTGAAACATTTCTCGGGCAGGGATTTGATATACCTTCAAGAGCAAATTCTATTTTACGTTTAAATGCAAACTATGTTATATTCATGCCTGACACTGCCGGAATCTTTCACAAAAAAACTCCCAAAAGACAAATTAATAATGGAGTTCAAGCGGCAACTCTGAATTATGGAAAAGGAAAAATAGCAGTCTTTGGAGACGAAGCAATGTTTACTGCTCAAATTATTCTGCCAGATAATATCAAAATTGGAATGAACCATGAAAGCGCTGTGCAAAATAAAGATTTGGTTTTAAATGTAATACATTGGCTTGATAAAAGAGAATGGTAAGTCCTTCCCTTGTCTTAGGGATGAAATTTGAATTTTAAATTTTAATATTTTTTGCTTTTCTTCCGTTTTTTCTTTTTTAATAAATGGATTGAACGGAAGGGAACAAACTATCTAAAACTTACTCACTTTTCATAAATTAAAAACAACATGCATTGTTGTCCAAACAGCTTGGGGAGTATTTTTATATTCTGCAGGTAAAAATTTTAATCTTTTAGTATAGTTAATTGTTGCGGTATCAAGAATTTCATGGCCAGATGATTTTGCCAGTTTAACAATCGAAACATCGCCATTGGCATCTATTAATATTTTAAGCAAAACTTCTCCATGAAGATTCTTTTTAATTGCTTCTTCGGGATAATTAAGTGTAAAAGTTGAAAGCAAAGTTGCCCGTAATAGCTTTCCTTCCTGAACGTTAAAATCCTCTTGAATAGTTGGTTTTGGGCGAGCAGTCTTAATTTCTGGAGGGAGAGGTTTTTTTTCAAAAATTACAATAGTATTATTATCAAATTTTTTAAATGATAATCCG
>CAZRMA010000317.1:0-4992 GCA_964600655.1 uncultured Ignavibacteriaceae bacterium | reverse complement strand
TAAACTACCTTATTTCACACTTCAAAATTGTAATCCTCATTTATGTTTTAGTCCAATTTATTTTATTGTTTTTATACATCCCTTATATAGAAAAATATATCACTCAAGATTATTATACAATGGCAGTAGATTGTTTAAAACTGGGCAGTATTTATCCATCTTCAATAAATTTATATGACGATTTTATAATCGCACCATTATACATTAACCTTGAGATACTTGTACTTTTAATTTATAACTCCATAACTTCAATTGGGATATTAAATATTATATTGAATATGCTACAGTTATTTTTACTATACAAAATATCACAAGTTATTTTTAATAATTTAATAGCCAAAATTACAGCTATTCTTTACGTATTTTATTTGAATAATCTAGGAATGGTTATATCTAACCTAACTGAATTGTTCTTTGGTGTACTAGTTCTAGCCTCAATATATTTTTTTTCGAAGAAGGATAAAAAATATATTTTTATTTCAGGAATTTTTACTGCAGCATCTATAGGTGTGAGACCTATTGGCTGGGCTTTATTAGTCGCAGTAATTCTGATGGAAATTTATCTTTGGATAAAACAAAAGATTTTACCGGAGAAACTATTTTTGTATTCATCAGGTTTATTATTTTTTATTTTTTTATTCGGGACTATAACTTATTACAACTTCAACCATTTTGTATTTACTTCAATTACAGGCGGATACAATCTTTTAATCGGAGCTAATGATTTATCCAACGGTGGATTTAATGACCGGATTTTTAACAATGGCAATATTGGATATGTCCCAAGTACATCAAAAAAATCTTACAGTGAAAAAGACAATTACTGGCAGGTTGAAGCCATACATTGGATGAGTAAAAACAAACTTAAGTGGATAGGACTAATGCCGCTTAAAATAATTCATACATTTATTTGGGATGATATTGCTATTTATCATCTTCTCAGGATGCCAGATTTGAATTTAGCAGAATTCGTGAAATATATATTAAGGGGGAAAAAGATTTCAACTATTTTTGCAGGATATTCAACATTTAGGATTGTTTTATATTTTATAGTCGAAGCAATGCACTTTCTTTATTATTATACTTTACTTTATTTAATCTACGTTGGCATACATAAAATACTTAAATTAAAAATTATTAGAGCGGAAGCTTATTTAATTTTACTATATTTTATTTTTGGATTAATCATGACAGCAATTATTTTCGGCGGTGCCAGATATAAATATCCATACATAATTACTTTGCTGCCTTTCGCGGCATTTGCTCTGAAATCAAATAAAAAACTATTGCTTTCTCAATGATCGAAGAAAAACTAATAAAAGAATATTTAGCTTTAAGTCCCAATCTAAAAAAGCTTTATGTTGTACCGCTATTAAATCCTGGTAATAAAAACACTGACTATTTATACATTCTTTATAAAAATATTATTGAAGGGAAAACTGGTAACTTTAAAATTGAATTCCTTTCTATTTTTTCACACAGTAAAATTTTTATAAAAAAACTTTATGGCGAAAATAATTTACTGCATTATCATTGGTTCGAAGCTTCCGATTTAAAATCATTTGCGGGAATTTTTTGGAAATTACTTTGGATAACTTTATATAAAATAATTGGCGGAAAGATTATTTGGACTGTCCACAATAAATTCCCTCATACAAACCGATATGTATTTACAAATAGAGTTTTAAGAAAATATTTAGCGAAGATATCAAATAAAATTCATGTACATTGCTATTCAGCTATTAAAATAATGTCCCCAGTATTTAATGTACCGGAAGAAAAATTTTTTATAGTAGAACATCCAAAATTTTTGGGGGCAATAGTTGAGAAACAGAACGCTATAAAGTTAATTCAAAATAAATACCCTGAAATAGAAGTTGCTTCCAACAAAAAAATATTTCTTTCTTTTGGAGTGATTGCTGAATATAAAGGTTTAATAGAATTGATAAATCTTTTTGGCAAATTTGATAATGCAGTATTAATCATTGCAGGGTTGGTAAAAAAGGTGAATGAAAATTATTATAGAAAAATGACGGAAGCTGCTGAAGGAAAGCATAATATCATTATAATAAGTAAATTTATTGAGGATGATGAATTAAATTTATTTTTTAGTATTTCTGATTACGTAATTTTTAATTTTACTGACATATTAACTTCAGGCAGTACAATATTGGCGTTGAATTATAATAAAAAAGTTATTGCTCCTGCGATCGGATGTTTAAATGATATTAAAGATGAAAATTTAATTTTATTTGGGAAAGATAGTTCCAGTTCTAATTTGAAAAATGTTGTTTCTAATTTATTAAAATAAAAGATGAAAAAAATTCTTGTTGTATTTGGAACCAGGCCGGAAGCTATAAAATTAGTTCCTGTAATAAAAATATTAAAGAGAGATAAGTCTTTTAAAACTTATGTTTGTTCAACAGGGCAGCATAAAGAAATGGTAAAGCAAGTCTTAGATATTTTTGATTTAAAGTCCGATTACGACATGAATATTATGAAAAAAAATCAAGACTTGTTTGAAATATCTTCAAATTCTATTTCAAAATTTAAAGAAATTTTTAGTCTGGTTAAGCCTGATTTACTGATAGTTCAAGGAGATACAACCACTGCATTTACAGCTTCTCTTGCAGCATTCTATACAAAAATTAAAATTGCCCATGTTGAAGCCGGACTTAGAAGCTTCAATAAGTTTCATCCTTATCCGGAAGAAGTGAATAGAAAAATTATTTCCCTTCTGGCAGATTATCATTTTGCTCCTACAAAACTTGCCTCCAATAATTTAATTAAGGAAGGTATTAGAAAAGATAGAGTATATATTACTGGCAATACAGTTATAGATTCGCTTGTAGATGCAAAAGAAAAAATTAAAACTAAAAAGGCGATTAGCAAAATAGAGGGTAGTCTTTCTAAATATTTGCCTGATGAATTATTTAATAAAAAATTTATTTTAGTTACATTACATCGAAGAGAGAAATTTGGTCCCAAACTTAAAACAATGCTGCTTACAATAAAATCTATATCAGAAAAATATGATTACAATTTTGTTTATCCTGTCCATTTGAATCCTAATGTTCAAAAGCCGGTCTATAAAATATTAGGTAGTGTTAAAAATATTTTCCTCCTTCCTCCTTTAGATTATTTGTCCTTCATCTATCTTATGAGCAATTGTTATTTTATTTTAACCGATTCTGGTGGTATTCAGGAAGAAAGTTTTATTTTTAAAAAGCCACTAATCGTTATGCGTGAAGTAACAGAAAGGGATGAGGCAATTAAAGCCGGTTACGCATTTTTAACCGGTAGCAATCCCAAAAAAATAAAAAATATCTTCGCTGAATTAGATAAAGGTATGAAAAACAATTACAATTACTTCAAGGGGAGAAATCCGTTTGGATACGGCCACACCTCTGAAAAAATTGTTGATATTCTAAAAAGAGAATTGAAAAAATATTAAATCAATATTGAATAGAAATCTCAAAAATATAATTTCTCTTTTTTCAATTGAGTTTATCGCCAGATTGCTGGGATTACTTGCTGTTACTTATCTTGCCAGGGTTTTAGGTAAGTCGAATTTCGGAATTATAAATATTGGGCTCGCTGTTTTAAGTTATGCTACCATTGTCGGCAATGGAGGTTTAACTTTACTTGGGACAAGGAAAATTGCAGGGAAGAGTGATAACATTGAAACTCTTACAGGTGATATTCTTCTATCAAAAATAATTTTTGCATCCATTATATTTCTTGTATCGGTGATTGCGGTCTACTTTTTAGTAGAATCTAAAACAGTTATATATACAAGCATAGCATATTTATTTTTCTTATTTCCAAACGCAATATTATTAGAGTGGTTTTTCCATGGAAAACAGAAGATGGATTTTATTGCGATTGGAAGAATAACTGGTTCTTTATCTTATTTCATTTTCATATTAATATTTGTTCTCAATAAAGCCGACATAATTTTAACGGGAATTGGATGGGTATGCGGCGGGATCATAAATGCAACATTTTTGTTTATTATTTTTTACAAATCAAAAAATAGTATAAAATTTAATTTTAAAAAATTGCCATTCATCCAGCTCATTAAAGAATCATTTTCTTTAGGCATTGGATCTATTGTAGCACAGTTTGTTGTCTTATTTCCAATTATCTATCTTGGAATAGTATCCTCAAATTCAAATGCAGGAATTTATAGTGCAGCTTATAAGATTATAGTAATGCTTTTAATTGTTGATAGAGTATTCAGCGCTTTATTTTTTCCTAAGATAACTCAGTATTATGTCGCAAACCCCCATAACCTTAAGGAGATGTTTAACAAGATTTTAAGAATGATATCTGTACTCGGGTTGAGTATCTCTCTGCTTGCTGTTGTTAGTGGAGATCTAATTGTTAAATTAATCTTTGGTGAACAATACTTTGAGTCAGTCTTTATATTTCAGATATTAATTGTTAGTTTTTTCTTTACACTTCTCAGTTCAGTTTTTACTTTTACTTTTATTGGGATAAATAAAGAAAATATTTTTACGAATTCATTATTAATCGGTACCGTAATCTTTTTACTGTCTTTAATAATTCTTACGCATTTATTTGGTATGGAAGGTTCTGCATTGGCTTATGCAATTTTTGAAGTTAGTGTTTTTGTAATTCTGGCATTTAAATTAAATAAGATTATTACGGTTGACATAACTAGATCTATTTTAATACCAGTCTTAATAACCGCTGGGATTTTGTTTGCAATCATGGGAATATTTAAAATTGATTTTTCACTTCAAATGGTAATTTCGATTATTTTAGGATTGCCGCTAATAGCTTGGTCCGGTAGAATAAGAATTGAAGAAATAAATTTTATAAAAAGGATTTTCATCTGAATTTAAGTGTTGGCATTACATATTTAAATCCTCATTGGGAGATTCTTCTTCAGCAAATTGGTATCTCTTTTAAAGTATTAACTGCAACCGGTACTTTTGACCAGGAGCAAATTCCAGTAATGATACT
>CAZRMA010000316.1:0-5001 GCA_964600655.1 uncultured Ignavibacteriaceae bacterium | reverse complement strand
TATTTGCTAAAGTGACTGCTGCTGATGAAGTTAATGCTGCGCAGGATATTGAAAAAATATCAGTCGTCTGCTTATGGTCTGTACTAATTTTACCTTTAAGATTATTAACTACATCGTTTGTGCTTACAAAATTCACATATAATTTACTTCCTATTATGGCATCCGGCCAATACATTAAAACTCTGGCTTTTTCAAAATCTATATCTGCTGTTGAGGGATCATTTATTTTTTGAATAAGCTTTCCTGAATTTTCATCGTAAACCTCAAAAGTTTTGGAAGATGATTTTTTAATCGAATAATAATAGGAGTAATTTGAAGGCTTAGTTTCAACTTCTAAAAATTCCGGAAGCTTTTTATCTGCTTGATCTTTCCCGCCATAAATATCGTTATAATCCAAAATATTCTTGTTTATAATTAGAGGATCTGAGTTAGGTATTTCAATTTTATCTACAGTCAAAGTAAGATTAAGTTCCGTAACTACTTTTTCGATCACACCTCGAGTTGTAACCAATTCCATTTCAGTTTCAATTTGATCCTTTGTATCAAGAGCTAAAATTCTATTCAAATCGTCTTTAGACGATTTTTCATTATTTTCTTTCTTAAGCAAAACCGTTGCAGAATAATATGACTTACTTGTATAATTAAAACCGAAAACCGCTAGAACAGAAATAACTACTGCAATTATAATGAGTTTCTTTCTATGATAAATCATCTGCAAAAAATCGCCGATATTTCTTTCGGGTTTATTCTCGCCGCCTTGCAATAAATTTAACAATTCATCATTATTCATTTTAATTCCCTATTGATATCAATTCCAAAATTAATTAAAAACACCTTTTTAAAATTATTTTTTCATTACCAAACTAATAATTGTAATTAGCACTGCAACACCGGAAAAAATAAATGCATAATTTCTTGCATCAACCCACCAACTTCTAGTAACATAAATTTGATCTCCGGACTGCAATCCTGTATCTGTAAGGCGATTGCCTTCTTTCATTATCTCTTCACCATCTAATTCAACTTGCTCATTGTTTCTAATCAAATATATATCACTTAGATCTGCATTTTCAGTTTCTCCTCCAGCAAGTGCTAATAAATCAGAAAATCTTTCTATCCCCGTAGCATAATAAAAGCCAGGATTTTTCACTTCTCCAAAAATATTTATTCTATATAAAGGGAGAATTTTTAATTCGGGATTTTTATACAATTTGTCATACTTATCAACAATCTCTTGTTTGACATCATTAAATTTTCTGTTCCTGGTCTGAATTACTCCAATAAAAGGAAATTGAATATTCCCATTTTGTTGAATGAAATAGTCACCTGAAATTTGATCTTCCAAATTATAGAAAGTTAATCTTATACCGTCACCTGGATTCAGATCTTGCGCAAATAATGAAGTACTATTTATAAAGAGTACGGTTAAAAAAAATACCCACTTGAATTGCATTTTTCCTCAAAAAAAATAATATGAAAAAATAGTACCTCTATTTAAATTTCGCAATGTAATTATTTTTATGATATGTTTTGATTATATCTTTGAAATATTATTCAACATGCTGATGAATTGAAGTCTTGATTATTCTAGCAGGCACACCGGCCACTACTGAATTTGGAGGAACGTCTTTTGTGACTACCGCCCCCGCACCAACAATTGCATTTTCGCCTACAGTGACCCCACATAAAATCGTAGCTGATGATCCAATAGATGCCCCCTTATTGATAAAGGTTTCAATCACAGCCCAATCTTTTTCTGTCTGCAAATTGCCGTTATTTGCCGTAGCTCTCGGGTACAAATCATTTATAAAAGTCACATTGTGACCCACAAAAACATTATCTTCTATATGCACTCCTTCGCAGATAAAAGTGTGCGATGAAATTTTACAATTCTTACCTATGAAAGTATTTTTTTGGATTTCGACAAAAGTTCCGATTTTTGTTCCATCATCAATTGAACATCCGTACAAGTTAACAAAATCAAAAATTTTAACATCTTTACCTAATCTTACATTATTAATATTTTGCTTATCAGACATCGAATTTTCCAAAATTATATTATTAATTTTCAATTAAAACGGAATTACCTTTATATTCGTCTTCAACGAGCGTATTTTTTAAACCTACAAATAATCCAAGATTTTTTATCGATTCATTTGAAGCTTCTAATATTCTTACCACATCTAGCCCATCTTTGCCAGATGTTAGGGGTTGGTGATTGTTATTTATCGCATTTATAAATTCAGTTGCTCCTAGTGCCAATGCTTCAGTTTGGATTATTTTTGGAGAATACATATCTCCTGTTCTGTACTGAACAAGTGTTTTGTGAATACTTTCTTTTGTATCTACCTTAACCCCACAATCATAAACTTTAATTTTTTCAAAGTTTTCCATATCATCAAAAACTAACATTTTCTTGTTTCCGGCAACTATCATTCTTCTTATTTTTAAAGGAGATGTCCAATTAACATGGAAATGAGCAAGACAAGAATTGTTTTCAAAATGTAATGAAAGATGAGCTATATTTTCTTGATCTGTTTCATAGTTTGAAATACCTGTAGCTGTCACTCCTAATATTTTTTTATCTGGCAATATATATTTCATTATAGAGAGATCATGAGGTGCTAGGTCCCAGATTACATTCACATCATGCTGAAATAAACCAAGATTAATTCTTACTGAATCAAAATATATTATATCTCCCAATTCCCCTTGATCTACTAATTCTTTTATTTTTTGAACAGCACCAGTGTATATAAAAGTATGGTCTACAAATATTTTAAGTCCTTTTTTATCAGCAATTTCAATTAATTCTTCTCCTTGCTGTGAAGTTGTAGTAAATGGTTTTTCAACCCATATATGTTTCCCAGATTCTAAAGCTTTTTTTGCTAAATTGTAGTGAGTAAAAACTGGTGTTGCAATTATTATTGCATCAACATCACTATTTAATAAGTCATTAAAATCATCAGTTAAATATGCACTTGGAAACTTAGATTTAATAAAATTTAACCTATTGATATCTTTATCACAGCCAATTACTTTTGTTACATCTTTGTGTGCAAGGAAATTTCTGATCAAATTTGGGCCCCAATAACCAAGTCCAACTACTCCTACTTTCATGTTAAGCCTCCAATTTATCTTATTTAATATCATCAACAATTATAATAAAACCTACTATTTACCACCCCTAGCTAAAATCATTACCGGAAGAGTTTTGAGAATCAATTTTAAATCTAACCAAGGTGACATATTATTCACATAATATAAATCTAATACGATTGAGTCTTTAAATGATACCGAACTACGCCCTGATACCTGCCACACACCTGTGCAGCCAGGGAGAACGCTAACTCTTCTTTTTTGCCAATTATGGTAGTGTTTGTATTCATAAGGCAAACAAGGTCTTGGCCCTACTAAACTCATATCACCCAATATTACATTAAACAATTGAGGTAATTCATCTAACGAAGTCTTACGAATGATTTTACCAATCTTGGTAAGTCTACTGTCATTAATTACTTTAGTGTTTTCTTGTTGGGTTTTCATAAATTCAAGCATCTGTTTTTTGCGTTCCTCATCTTCACCATTTGAAACGTACATAGATCTAAACTTAAAAAATTGAAATGGCTTCCCATTCTTCCCAATTCTTGTTTGCTTAAAAAATACCGGACCCTTAGAAGTTACTTTTATAAAAAAAGCAATAAGTAGAAAAAGAGGTGATAAGATTATCAATGCAAGTAATGAAGCTAAAATATCCGAAACCCGCTTAAAAGTCATGGCAATTTTTGAATTATATAATGGTGATGATTCAATTACCGGAATGGAAGCATATTTTTCAGTTGATATTTTTTTATGCACGATATCAAATAACTGGGAAGTAACTTTAACATCAACTGAAAATTTTTGGCTTTGCTCAACAATGTTAAGCAATTTCTCATAATCATCGCCATCATCCGCAATTAATATCTCATTAACTTCTTGAGCTATCATTACATTTTCTAAATCCTTTAAACCACCTAATACTTTTTTCCCTTCAACCACTTCTTCATTAAGGTCACGAGAATCATCTATAAATCCAATAATGTTTATACCGATTGGGTTTTCAAATAATAATTTCGTTGCTAATATCTGTCCTGATTTCCCATTACCTATAATTAAAACATTCCTTTTAAATTGTTTATGATTTAATTTTATATAGACATTTCGAAGAATTATTATCCGTCCAATAAATAACAATAATAAAGAACTAATTGAAAAAATAAATATTACGAATGTTGAATCTATTATATTTGAAGATTTTAAGAGAAAAGAGAAAATGACTACGTATATGATTCCAAAGAATAATGATTTAATTAATGCCGTTAAATGAGCAACTTGACTTAAAATTAAATGTATTTTATATAAACTGTTAAATTCAAAAATTAGGATAAAAGATATAACTAAAAACAATATAATTAATGATTGAACTGAATCAATTGATTGTCCATGTGTAACTTTATTAAGAGTACCAAAAATATAACCAGCAAACAAAAAAGAAATTGTAAGTAGAATTACATCAGAAATTGCAAAATAGTATTTGTACTTAGGTAATTTAAACATCAATTATTTTATCCTATTTTTTTATAAATAAAAAAAATCACAATAATAAAAATTAATTTTTATAATATTTTTTAATATTATCACAAACATATTCAATCATAGAATTATCAAGTTCAGGATACATAGGCAATGATAAGCCAGATTCTGCTAATTTTTCCGTTACAGGGAAATCACCTTTTTTATAATCTAAATACTTGAAACATTTTTGCTGATGAAGAGGAATTGGATAATGAAAACCGGTTGATATGCCATTTTCATTTAAAAACTTTGCCAAATTGTTTCTTTCCTCAACTCCGCCATTTTTAATCTGGATAACAAAAAGATGATACACATGTTTAACATCAGTTGCTTCTTTAGGTAAAATTATTTGCTCAACACCAGATAGTAACTCATTATACTTTT